>CAIYCZ010000091.1 GCA_903924805.1 uncultured delta proteobacterium
ATCCCCTTGACAAAATCCCTGTACTTATTAGATGCGGGGCATAATGCTAGCACATATCACAACCACTTCCCTTGTCAAGATTTTTGCCATCAGCCTCGTTCAGTCATTTTTCATTGCATTTTATATTTTGTTGCATTAGACTAGGACACAAATGCTATCAAGCTTGCTGGCTGAGAATTATACTATGCGTTTATCTGCGTTCAAAATTTTTGTTTGTTTATAAACGGAGGACATGGGTATGCTGAAAAATATCCGCGGTGCGGGAAAAATCGGATGCCTTATATGGATAGTGATACTTGGTGCGGGAGCGTACGTTGGATTCAAGTATCTTGAGTCACGGTGGAACTATCTAAGCATGCGGGAACAGTTGTCTGAAGTAGCAAAGTTTGCTGCTGCCCTGCGCCCTTTCGACGAGGACATCGTTAAAAAGGAAGTTATCAAACGCGGGACTTCCCTGGGGATCACTATTTATCCCGAGGATATCAAGGCAAAAGAAGAGGAAGGTGAAATTACCATTGATGTGTACTGGGAAGTGCCGCTTGAATTCCCCGGCTACACCTACACGCAGGATTTTTCGCTAACCGTTTCATACCGGAGGGGAGGATTGTAGGCGTTCAGCTTTTCCGCTCCAGAGCATATTCGGCAAGTGCCAGCAGTTCTTTATCTGCCGGATTGTCAAATAGTTTCAGGGAAACTGCTGCCCGCTTAATATATGATTTTGCCTTGTCAACTGCCCGGCGGCTCCCATCATACTTGTTAATAAGATCAAATATGACCGCAAGGTCTTTTTCCTCCAGTTCCTTGCCCCTGCGAACAATTTCTCCCAGAATCTTTCTGTCCTGTTCCGAACTTCTTTTGAAGGCCTCTATAAACGGAAGGGTGATGCTTCCTTCCTGGATGTCCTTACCAATTGCCTTGCCAAGATCATTTTCGTTTGCGGAGTAGTCCAGCACATCATCCATAATCTGAAATGCGATTCCCACATTCAGTCCATATTCTGCCAGCGCCCTCTCTTTACCGCTGTTGACGTTTGCCAGAATGGCGCCGATCCGGGATGCGGCTGCTATGAGGCTTGCGGTCTTCTTGGTGATGATCTCAAAATATTCTTCTTCAGACAACTGCGGGTCATAGGCCCGTTCTTCCTGAATCGTTTCTGCTTCCACCATAAGGGTCGCCGCTTCTGAAAGCACTTTCAGTATCTGCATGTTGCCCAGTTCAATAGCCAGGGAAAATGCCTTGGAGAGAAGGAAGTCGCCCACCAGTATGGTGGTGTGGTCACCCCAGAGCACATTTGCCGAGGAATTCCCCCTGCGAATCCGGGCATGGTCAATGACATCATCATGCAGAAGCGTTGCCGTATGGATGTACTCAAGAATGCAGGCAAGCGGTATGTGCTGGTCTCCCCGATAATTGCAGAAACGCGCGGCAAGGATCAGCATAAGCGGACGGAAACGTTTTCCTCCGCTGCTCAGCACATAGCCACTCACATTCTGAATCAGATCAATATGACCATTGAGAGAGGAAAACAGGCTGTGCTCAACCCGGTCAAGATCTTCGCGAACTGATTCCACTACCGTATCAATTACTGCCACAATACCCTCTCATCTATAGTGTTCGAGCAAGCGTCAGCACATCCACAATGCCGGCTCCCTGTTTTTTCAGAACCTTTGCACATTCGTTAACCGTTGAGCCGCTGGTATACACATCATCAATCAGCAGCACTTCCTTATACATAACACCCGGTCCCCGGTAGGTAAAGGCCCCGCGTACGTTTTTCAGCCGCACTTTTTCCGGCAGCATGGTCTGCGGGTCGGTCCAGCGACTCCGCTTAAGGCCTTCTGCTTCCAGTGCAATGCCCCACCGCTCACCGACCTGGCGCGCAAGGAAGAGCGACTGGTTAAAGCCTCTCTGCCGCACCCGTCGTTCGTGCAGGGGTACCGGCATTATAATATCATAGCGCTCTCTTTGCAATATCTGCCGTCCACTTTCTGCAAGGAGCGCCCCGAGCGGCTCTGCCAGGAGCGACCGGTTATCATACTTGAAACGGTGGATAGCCGTTCTGAGTGATCCGTCATAGGCTCCGACAGCCCGCGCCCGGTCAAAAAACGGCGGCCGTCCCATACACCGGCTGCACAGGTGATCAGCACCGTGCTTTGATACATACGGAATGCCGCAGCAGGGACACAGCGGTCCGCTGATAAAAGGAAAAGAGTCAAGACACGCTCTGCAGAAGTACTGTTCACCGGGGGTCGCAAGAAACGTTCTGCACAGAAGACACAGCGGCGGAAAGAAAAAATCGATGACAGACGCAGCAAGGCTTCTGAGGGATCTGCTTAACACTTCTTTATTCTTATGAACCGGTAAAAAATTATTTTGTTTTTAAACGCGTTTTGGGCTTGGTCTTTTGCTCTCTGGATTTCTTAGTGCGCGGGGGCGTATCGCGTGAAGGTTTCGGTGCCTTTTTTTCTGCCGCCGTATCGGGTATGATTCGAGGTGCCTCTACCCACAATCTCTCCAGATCATAGAATGCCCGTACCGGCTCATGGAAAACATGTACAACGACATCATCATAGTCAAGAAGAATCCATTTGCCTTCGCGGAATCCCTCAATCCCGAGCGGCTGGAGCCCCTTCTGCTTGCAGGTTATTTCAATGTTGGATGCGATTGCCTGGACATGCCGGTCAGCGGTTCCGCTGCAAATAATAAAATAGCTGGTGAATGATGAATAGTCCTGAACATCAAGTATTACCAGGTCAAGTGCTTTTTTATCAAGCGCAAGATGAGCACACAGCAGAGATTTATCTTTTGAATTCAACAGGTCTTCTCCTTAGGTTGCGATGTATCCTCCGGTTACGGTAAAACTGCGTTTAGCTGTCATGATACAGGCGGTTATCGGCAATATAGCGCTCCACCGCTTCAGGCACAAGATATTTTATGGATTTCCCCTGCCGAGCCAGTGCACGGATTGCTGTAGAGGAGATATCAATCAGTGTTCCCCGGTGAATATAGACGCGGTATCCTGACGTGTGGACAAAGCACCGTTTATTCTCCCGGTAGGTAAACTCCTGCACAATATCAGCAGGAAGAAGCCCGCTGCGTCCGCCGTCGGGAGCGCCGGGACGGGCCATAACAATAAAATTGCAGGTGGAAAAAAATGCAGGGTAATCCTTCCAGGTGCGGATCTCCCTGAACGCGTCCATTCCCATAATAAAAAAGAGCTCCGGGCTGTCCTCGGAAAGACCGTGAAAGTGGCGAATGGTGTCAATTGAATATGACCTGCCCGGGCGCTTCAGCTCAATGTCTGAGGCCTGAAAAGCATGATTTCCCGAGATAGCCAGCTGCACCATTGCAAAGCGGTGCCCGGCAGAGATAACGTCCGATTTTTTGTGGGGTGGTATATGTGCCGGAATATAAATGACGTGGGAAAGATTAAATATCTCACGAATCTCTTCAGCCAGGCGGAGGTGGCCCCAGTGGACCGGGTTAAAGGTGCCGCCGAACAGGCCGACTTTTATATTCTGTGCATTATGTTTTTTCAAACCGTTTAAGCCACTATATAAATAGGTTAAAAGGCGAAGAGGTTAAGAGGCAAAGAGGATTATTAATTTTGTCTTTTCACCTTTTAACCTTTTACCCTCTTAACCTTATTTATGTTCTCACCTGCCCCTCCCCATACACAATAAATTTAGTGGTGGTGAGTTCTGCAAGGCCCATGGGGCCGAAGGCGTGAATTTTTGATGTACTGATGCCTATTTCAGCGCCAAGCCCGAGCTGATTACCATCATTAAAACGGGTGGATGCGTTTACCAGCACCACCGATGAGTTAACTTCCCTGATAAATTTCCGCGAATTGTCATAATCCCTGGTTACAATCGCATCGGTGTGCATGGAGCCATAGCGGGCAATATGCTCAATTGCCTGATCAATGGTGTCAACAACCTTTACGGAGAGAATCAGGTCAAGGTATTCAGTTGACCAGTCGTCTTCTGCTGCCGCTTCAATTCCCGCAACCATCCGGCAGGACCGCTCGCATCCCTTTATGGTAACCCCCGCTTTCTGTAAAGCAGAAAGCAGCGACCGCAGGTGCTTCTCGGCAAAATTCTTATGCACCAGAAGCGTCTCCATGGCATTGCACACACCGGGGCGCTGGACTTTTGCATTCAGGGCGATCGTTTCTGCCATGGCGGGATCTGCCGACTCGTCAACAAACACATGACAGACTCCCTTGTAGTGGGCAATCACCGGAATCCTGGAATGTTCATATACCGTACGGATGAGCGATTCCCCTCCCCGCGGAATGATAACATCGATATAGTCGCTCATCTGCAGCATCTGGAGCACTGCCTCGCGGTCTGCGGTCGGTATTATCTGAATGGCTGCAGGGTCAATGTGCTCACTGCGCAGCACTTCCTGCATCAGATCTGCCAGAGCGCGGTTTGAATTAAGAGCTTCGCTGCCGCCCCTGAGTATCACTGCATTGCCTGATTTCAGGCACAGCCCCGATGCATCAACCGTCACAGTGGGGCGCGATTCATAAATAATCCCGACCACCCCGATGGGTATGCGCATCCTTCCCACCTGAAGCCCGTTGGGCCGCTGCCACATATGGGTAATCTCTCCCACCGGGTCAGGAAGCCTGCTCACTTCCTCAAGGCCGGCAACCATTTCATCAATGACTTTAGTGCTGAGGGTGAGCCGGTCAATGAAAACGCGTGCGAGATTCTGCCGGAGGGCTTTCTCCACGTCTTTTTCGTTTTCTGCCTGGAGAAACGATCTTTTGTCGGCAAGTATCCGGCCGATACCGCGCAGCACCCGGTTCTTCTGCTCGGTGGAAAGAGCTGCCAGCGAGCGGGCAGACTCCTTTGCATTGCGGCCAATGGTTAAAATTTCCTGAGAAACTTCCATATAACTTTCTGTTTAGCAAGCCACGAATAACACGAATAAACGCGAATTTAAATATACGGCTGCCTCTAAAAATTATTAGAGGTTACCATAAGTTTTTATTAATTATTTATTTGTGATCATTCGTGCAATTCGTGGCTTATAATTTAGGTTTCCTTCAGAGCACCACCAGGTCATCACGGTTGATAACTTCCTGTGCCGGGCAGCGGCCGAGTACTCGTTTAATGTCTGCCGTTTTACACCCTTTGATCTTTATAACGTCAGAAGCCCCATACCGTGAAAGCCCGCGAGCAAACTCCACCCTGTTCCGGTCACAGCACGAGACAGCCTCTCCGGCATCAAAGTCGCCATAGACCCGTACAATTCCTGAAGGGAGAAGGCTTTTGCCCTTCTCCAGAAGCGCTTCCCGTGCACCGTCATCAACGATAATTTCTCCCTGCGGCTTGAGGGTGAAGGCAATCCAGTGCTTGCGGCTGGTAAGCTTATTCTTCTCCGGCAGGACCAGTGTCCCAATCTCTTTTCCCTGCAGGATTTTATCGAGGTTCTCCGGGGTTTTCCCGTTTGCAATAATGGTGGGAACGCCAAAATGCGCTGCTGTTTTGGCAGCAGCAATCTTGGTAGCCATTCCCCCCCTGCTGATGTTGCTTTTGGTTCCGCCGGCCAGCTCTTCAATGCCGGCAGTGACATTTTCTACCATTGGGATGAGCTGTGCGCCTGTGCAGGTCTTCGGATCACGGTCATAGAGCCCGTCAATGTCGGTCATGATGATGAGCAGGTCTGCCTGAACCAGATTGGTAACCAGGGCTGACAGGTGGTCATTGTCCCCAAACCGTATTTCGTCAACAACGGTGGAGTCATTTTCATTAATGATGGGAATGACGCCAAAGTCAAGCAGGCTGTTCAGAGCATGGCGTGCATTCAGAAACCGCCTGCGGTCATTGAGATCGCTGTGGGTCAAAAGCACCTGGGCAACCGTGCATCCCAGGTACCCGAACAGCCGCTGGTACAGCGCCATCAGGCTGATCTGGCCGATTGCTGCAGCAGCCTGTTCCAGGGGGATGAGCCGGGGCCGCTCTGCGAAACCGAGCTTTCCCATACCGGCAGCAATAGCGCCGGAAGACACCAGGATAAAATCACCTTTTTTCTTTTTTGCCTTTGCAATGGTCCGGGAAATATCGGTAAATACATTCCTGTCGAGCTTCCACGCAGGGGTTGTCAGCACATTGCTTCCGAGCTTAACCACCGTGCGGGTAACTTTTTTAAGAATGCTCTCTCTTATGGTTTCAGTTGACAAGGCTGCATTCCTGCAGAAAGAAGCGTTGTATTAAGCAGCGGTTTCTGCGGCTATTATGCTTACCCGTTTTCTGCCTTTGCCGAAATCGGCAAATTTCACAACACCATTAATCTTGGCAAACAGGGTAAAATCCCTGCCCATGCCAACATTAACCCCCGGGTGAATTCTGGTGCCGACCTGGCGTACCAGAATATTGCCTGCTTTTACCAACTCGCCGCCGTAGCGCTTGGTGCCAAACCGCTGACCGCCACTGTCCCGTCCGTTTCTGGAGCTGCCTCCAGCTTTCTTATGAGCCATACCTATATACCTCCTTTAACTTCTTTATTTGAAATTTGGATTTTGAAATTTGAAATTTTACTGTACATCCTTGTACCCTTTGAGGTATTTCAAAAAATCACTCTTCGTACTCAATACGACAATGCTGTCCTTATCCAATGTCTGCCGATAGGTGTCAAGTGTCTTAACAAATGAATAAAACTCAGGGTCCTTGTTGAACGCTTCGGCATAGATGCGGGCAGCCTCGCCGTCTGCTTTACCCTTTATCTCTTGGGCCTTGCGGTATGCATCAGAGTTTATCCGTTTGAGCTCTTTTTCCCGCTCGCCTTCTATTTTTTTGCTCTCGCCTTTTCCCTCCGAGCGAAACTGTTCTGAAATCTGTTTCCGTTCTGCTATCATCCGCTCGTAGACTTTCTGCCGCACTTCTTCAACATAGTTAATCCGCTTAATGCGCATGTCAATCAGTTCAATGCCGAATTTTTCAAGCTTTGGAGCAGCCTGCTCTAAAATTCCCCGGTTCATCTGCGCCCGCCCCAGTTTGATGGAGATCTGCTCCTGTACGCTTTCTGCAAGACCTGCCGAGGCAATCTTCTCTTTTCCCAACAAGCGATTGGAGTTTCTGATTGACTCGATGAGATGATGGGATGTTATAAAATTAAACGTCGCTGCGTCAAGTATGTCATCAAGTTTTTTCTGGGCTGCAATCTCATTATACACCGTCTCATAGTATTTTAGCGGGTCTTTAATGCGCCAGCGGGCAAAGGTTTCTACATAGATAAAGGTCTTGTCCTGGGTCGATATCTGTCCCGGGTCGCCATTCCACTCAAGCAGGGTCTTGGGGAAAAAATTCGCATTTTGAATGAAGGGAAGCTTCAGGTGCAGGCCGGCTTGGGTAATCGGGCCGCCAATGGGTTTTCCGAACTGGGTAATGATCACCTGCTCAGTTTCATCAATGGTATAAAAGGCTCCGCCGAACGCAGCAATGCCAAGAAAGATTATGGCCAGTATCCGCACGACGTTCTTCATGGCTTTTTCTCCTCCTCCTGCTTCTCTCCCAGATTGAGGAGCGGCAGCAGCCCGCCCTTCTCGGGGTCAATAATATAGGTCTTACCCAGCTTGGGCACCACATCACGCATGGCCTCAAGGTAGAGGCGCCGCCTGGTCACATCCTTGGCGCCGTTATATTCAGTCCAGACTGATAAAAACCTCGCGGTATCACCCTTGGCCTGGTTGATGCGCTCCAGCGCATAGCCTTCGGATTCCCTGAGTATCCTCTGCGCCTCGCCTGATGCTTCAGGGATTACCTTGTTGTAGGCTTCGCGCGCCTCGTAGATCATCCGCTCTTTTTCCTGAAGTGACTGGTTGACCTCATTAAATGAAGGCTGCACCGGATCAGGCACGGTTGTCCGTTTGAGCTCCACATTGACTATGGTAATCCCTGTTTCAGCATCGTTCACCGCCTTTTGCAGCTCTGTTTTGACGGTTGTGGCAATTTCCAGCCGCTCGGTAATCACATCGTTGACGCTGCGATCGCCCACCACCTGCCGCATAACCGCCTCAGAAATGTCACGCAGAGTTTTTTTAACATCCCTGACCTTAAACAGAAAATTGTAGGGATCGCCGATCCTGAACTGAACAATCCAGGGGACTACGGCACAGTTGAGATCTCCGGTGAGCATAAGGGACTCATCCAGATACTGTTTGCTGGAGGAGTATTCCGTATCAATGCCGGCCTGTATTGTGCGGATGCCGAATTCTTCGGTGTAGACATACTGCACCCGCAATTTGGTAAGCGATTCTAATCCTGCCGGCAGCTTTAAATTAAGTCCCGGGGAAGACAGCCGCGCAAAACGGCCAAACCGCTGAATGACCCCAACCTCGCCCGGCTGAATCGTATAAAAGCATGACAAACACCACAGGGCAACTATCGCAAAAAGGATAATAAAAATACCTGAAAATCGGGGACCTAAAATATTTTTTGCCTGTTTTAAAACCTCTTCCAGAGACAGCCCTGGGTTACCCCATGGGGCACCCTTCCCTGCGTTACTCTGCCAAGGCATATAGTATCTCCTCTCATACTGAAAAATAACCACAGTGGACACAGAGTATATCTCTGGACATTCTGTGGTTTCAAAATTTAATGCAATTTAATGGTATTTTAATTAGTTATTATTAAGTGAGATGCTGGTAAATGTCAAGTTCCTTTATTTAACAAAAAAGCCTCCCTTTTGCAGGAGGCCTTCATAAACCGTCAATTTTTTATCGGCAATAATGGATCTATGTTATTGAAACCGCATCAAACTGGCAGGCTTCAAAGCACGCACCACATTTAATGCATTTTAAGGGGTCGATGGTGTGAACCTGTTTGGGTTCCCCTGCAATGGCCTCAGACGGGCATACTTTTTTACAGGCCCCGCACTTTTTACATTCCTCGGCAACGATACTATATTGAATGAGTGCCTTGCATACCCCTGCAGGACACTTCTTGTCTTTAATGTGTGCCTCATACTCATCCCGGAAGTAGCGTATGGTGCTCAGCACCGGATTGGGAGCAGTGCTGCCCAGAGCACACAGGGCTCCGTCAATAATAGCTGCTGACATGGATTCCAGCAGCTCGATGTCCCCTTCTGTGCCCCTTCCCTCACAGATACCGGCAAATATCTCTCCCATGCGCAACAGCCCCTCTCTGCAGGGAACGCATTTGCCGCAGGATTCCTCCTGAAGAAAGGTGATAAAATATTTGGCAACATCCACCATGCATGAGCGGTCATCCATGACGATCATGCCGCCGGACCCCATCATGGAGCCAGCCTCGTAGAGCGCGTCATAATCAACGGGAAGGTCAAGGAGGCTTTCCGGAATGCAGCCGCCCGAGGGCCCCCCGGTCTGCACCGCCTTGAATTTTCTGCCGTTGGGGATACCGCCGCCGATATCATAAATTATCTCTCTGAGCTTCATCCCCATAGGCACTTCTACCAGCCCGGTATTATTTATTTTCCCCACCAGAGAAAAAATCTTGGTACCCTTGCTCTTCTCTGTTCCGATGGAGCTGTACCACGCTGCACCCTGGTTGATAATGAGGGGAATGTTTGCCCAGGTTTCCACATTGTTGAGCACTGTCGGTTTGTCCCATAGCCCTTTTTCCACCGCATGGATGTATTTATCCCGCGGCTCTCCTGAACGTCCCTCAATGGAAGCAAACAGGGCTGAAGACTCCCCGCAGATAAAGGCTCCGCCGCCGCGGTTAATTTTAATATCAAAGGTAAATCCTGATCCTAAAATATTTTCTCCCAGAAGCCCTGCCTCCCGGGCGCTTTCCAGAGCAATGCCCAGGTGTTTGATCGCCAGTGGATATTCGTTCCGGACATAGAGATAGCCCTTATGGGAACCTACAGCATACGCACCAATAATCATACCTTCGACAATACCGTGGGGGTTTCCCTCCATAATACCTCTATCCATAAAAGCCCCTGGATCCCCCTCATCTCCATTACCAATAAGATACTTCTCCGTACCATGTGCTGCCTGGCATTGCTCCCACTTGGTCCCGGTGGGAAACCCTCCGCCGCCGCGGCCCCGCAGTCCTGCCTGCTTCACTTCCCGTATAATATCCTCAGGGGTCATCTTAAAGAGGGCTGTTGCGAGGGCTGTGTAGCCGCCAATGGCAAGGTAGTCTTCCAGTTTTGTCGGGTCAATCAGGTCATTGGTGTTTAAAAGTATACGCCTCTGTTTCTTATAAAAAGGAACCTCCTGCTCATTCACAATCGTTTTCGCAGTTAGCGGATCCTGATAGAGCAGCCGTTCAATTATTTCTCCCTGGAGTACGGTCTTTAAAATAATATCTGATACATCGCCGGCGTTAACCTTCTTATAAAAAATGCTCCCCGGGTGAACAGTAAGAAGCGGGCCTTTTTCGCAAAACCCGGGGCACCCGGTCACTCTCACTGCAACCTTTTCCGTCAGGTTATGTTTTTTAAGCTCTGCTTCCAGAGCCTCGGTAACCTGCATACAGCCAAGACCACGACAGCCGGTGCCGCCACAAATGGTAATCACCTGCTTATGGGGATCCCGTGCCTGCTTCAGTTGTTTCTGTAGTGCCAAAAGCTCCTTTACACCGGCAATCCTTTTCATGAGCACGTTCCCTCTTTCGCTTTCACTGAACCAATGACACTTCCTGCTTTGGAGAGCGTCATCTGCCCATGGTATTCTCCGTCCATAATTATAATGGGGCCAACCGCACAGGCGCCAACACAATTTACGGTCTCAAGGGTAAATTGATTGTTTTTAGTCGTCTGCCCCGGCTTGATTGCAAGCGTCCTTTCCAGCGTGTCAAGAATCTTTGGCGCACCTCGTACATGGCATGCTGTGCCGAGACAAACGCTCACTATATGCTTGCCCCTGGGGGTGAGGCTGAATGCCTTGTAAAAAGTGGTGACTGAAAAAATAAGGCTGGGGGAAATATGCAATTCTTCAGCTACCTCAAGCAGAATATCCTTGGGCAAATAATTATACCGCGCCTGAATATCCTGAAGGATAGACACTAAAAACGCCCTATCTTTTCCATAGCGATTGACTATAGTCCTTACTTCTTCCCTCATATCCTCTGGTCCTTAGCCTGAAGCTTTTTTCTGTAAGTCTGCATAATTTTTTACAACCCGCTCCTGTATCTGCTGCACAACATCCTCTGTCAAGTGCCTGAATCTCCCCTGCACTTTTGTGTACTCGACAAGCGGGCGCAGCGGTGAACAATCCATGCTGAGCTTGTATTCTCCATGAACAATTTCATAGAGGGGGAAAACCCCGGTCTCAACCGCCAGCCGCCCGAGCTTAACGCTCAGCTCCGGCGCTGACCGCCAGCCGGTGGGACAGACCGAAAACACATGGATGTAAGCCGGGCCTTCAATTTCCTTGGCGCGCTTCACTTTTTCAAACAGGTCAAAGGGGTAACTCGGGCATGCGGTTGCCACATAGGGGATGGCATGGGCTGCTGCAATGGCCGGCATATTTTTCTTCCAGGTGACCTGGCCGATGCCCTTTTTCCCCGCCGGAGACGTGCTGGTCGTTGCCCCGAACGGGGTAGCGCTTGACCGCTGAATGCCGGTATTCATGTATGCTTCATTATCAAAACATACGTATATGAAATTATGCCCCCGCTCCATGGCACCGGACAGAGCCTGCAGCCCGATATCACAGGTGCTGCCATCGCCCCCCATAGCCACCACGGTAACCTTTTTGTCAGGACCTCTTCCCTTGCGCTGAAGCACTTTCAACCCGGATTCAATACCGGAAGCGACAGCGGCAGTATTTTCAAACAGGCTGTGAATCCAGGGCACCCGCCAGGTGGTAGTGGGCAGGGCTGAAGAGACAATTTCCATGCACCCCGTTGCATTGGCAATAATCACGTCCTTGCCGAGCGCCTTGCACACATGCCTCACCGCAAGTGCTTCACCACAGCCAATGCAGGCGCGGTGGCCCGGAGCAAAGTATTCCTTTGAGGTTATGAGGCGCGGAACAAAAACACTGTATCTATCCATTATTCCCTCACACCAATGGTTTCATATTCAACATCAATCTTTTTATCAATAAGTTCACGGCACCGGGCAAACATCTGCTCAAACTGCTGCGGGGTTATGTCCCTGCCGCCCAGGCCGCCGATAAAACTGACAATCTTCGGCTTCTTCGGTTCCTGGTAGAGTGCGGATTTAATTTCCGAGCAGAGCGGGCCCCCGGGGCCACCCAGGGAAATCGCCCGGTCAAAAATGATCACCTGCTGTGCTGACCGCAGGGCAGCCCGGACTTCATCGAAAGGAAACGGCCGCCACAGGCGCAGCCGGATGAGCCCCACCTTTTCTCCCCGGTCTCTCAGGGTATCAATGGCAACCGTTGCGGTTTCAGTAAAGCTGCCGATAGCCAGCAGCAGGGTGTCGGCATCTTCTGCCCGGTAGGACTCTACCGGATTATAGTAGCGTCCGAAGGCATCGCCAAACTCCTTCCACACCCGGAGAATCGTCTCTTTGGTGCTGCGCAGCGCCACCTCCAGAGCTTTTTTGCTCTCGGTATAGAGTACCGGCGGAGCAAAAGCGCCCATGGTTACCGGCTTCCGCGGATCAAGGGGGAACGGATATCTGAGCGGGGGTATGAAGCCCGCGATTTCTTCTTTCTCAAGCAGATACAGGGGCTCGACAACATGAGACACATGAAAGCCATCAAGGTGCACCATGAGAGGAAAGAGCACTTCCGGGGCTTCTGCGATCTTAAAGGCGCACAGCGTCAGATCAAAGGCTTCCTGAGCATTTTCAGTGAAATACTGAATCCAGCCGCAGTCACGCGTTGCCATGACATCAGAGTGATCTCCCCACACATTCAGGGGGCCTGAAAGCGCACGGTTTGCCACGGCCATAACAATGGGAAGCCGGGAAGATGCTGCCACATAGAGCACTTCATGCATCAGCTCCAGTCCCTGCCCCGCTGTGGCAGTAAAGGTCCGGGCACCGACAGCAGATGAACCGATGCAGGCACTCATGGCCGAGTGCTCTGATTCAACACAGATAAATTCCGCATCCAGTTCGCCGTCAGCAACAATCTCTGAGAGGCGCTCAACAATATGGGTCTGGGGGGTTATGGGATACGCTGCCACAACTTCTGTTTCAGCAAGTTTTGCTGCCTCTGCTATCGCAAAAGATGCCTCCATGCCAACGCGCTTGCTCATCAGCCTTCCTCCTCTACCATATGGATAGCTGTGGTGGGGCACTCTTTTGCACAGATGCCGCATCCCTTGCAGTAGAACAGATTGGCCTCAAAATATCCTTCCGCATCCTGTCCTATGCAGGGCTCCGGGCAAAACAGATAGCACATGCCGCACTTAATGCATCGTTCCTTGTTCCATACCGGGTGCTGGGATTTCCAGTCTCCGGTCTTATACTGGCTGGCGCTGCCCGGCTCAGTCACAATGCAGCCGATCTGTAAATCTTTCCAGGTCATTTCATAATCATGCTTGGCCACGTCAGTTTCCCTCCATAATGGTCTCTTCATATGCGCGCTGGCATACCTGGATGTTTTTACTGGCTATTCTGCCAAAGCGGTGTTTGAGTGGCTCGGTGAGGGATTCGATGGCAACGATTCCGGTCGCTTTAACCAGCGCTCCGATCATGGTGGTATTGGTTATGGGAAGCCCCAGAACCTCACGCGCTATCTTTGTCGCATCTAAAACTGCCGTGCGGTGGGTAAGAGTAAATTCTTTTTTGACCTGCTCTATGGATTTAGCTGTATTGATTATGATAGTGCCGTTTTTCTTCAGGCCTGCCGTGGCCTGCGCAACGGTAATCAGAGCAGCTTCAAGTACCACTATGACATCCGGTTCGCGGATATCGCAGCGCAGCTTTATCGGATCGCTGCTTACGCGCACAAAGGCAAGCACCGGGGCACCACGCCGCTCCGGGCCGAAGCTGGGAAATGCCTGGGCATATTTACCCTCACTGATTGCAGCAAGGGCTACCATCTCTGCAGACGTTACCGCCCCCTGGCCGCCTCGTCCATGGATTCTGACTTCAATCATCCCTTCATCCCTTTGCTGTTACTGGTTTTAAGAAATGTTGTTATTTATCATATAGATATCAGGCTGTCAATAACTTACCTTTTTAAGGACTTTCCCCGAAATTTTTTTAGTGCAGCGTTTATAGGGCGCATGGGGGATTTTATTTCATCTCACGCCTGCCGTCCAGCGCATTCCTGAGCGTCACCTCATCAATATATTCAATGTCCCCACCGCTCGGAACACCCTGCGCAATCCGGGTAATTTTCACGCCGCTGACGAGCAGCTGCTGTGAAATATAGAGCGCAGTTGCATTACCGTTCACCGTGGGGTTGGTGGCTAAAATCACTTCCTTTATCTGATCGATGTCTATCCGCTGCACCAGCTCCCTGATTTTGAGCTGATCAGGGCCTATGCCTTCCAGCGGCGCAATAACACCCTGGAGGACATGATAGCGCCCCCGGTAATGGCTGGTCTTTTCAATGGCCATAAGGTCTCCGGGGCTCTCCACGACACAGAGCACTCCGGGGTCTCTTTTCGTATTGCTGCAGATGGAGCAGAGATCGCTATCACTGAAATTAAAGCACTTCCTGCACAGGCTGACTTTTTCCCTGACATCAATAATGCTTCTGGCAAGCTGCATGGCATCGACTTCCGGCTGGTTCATTATAAACAGCGCAAGCCGAATTGCCGTCTTTTCACCAATACCGGGAAGTCCTGAAAGGCATTGAATCAAGGTTTGCATAGGCTGAGGGCAATTCACCATAACCTCTCATGTGGTAAGGCCTGGAATGCGCAGGCCTCCGGTAATTTTTTTCATTTCCTCCTGCATCAGTTCCCGGGAAGACCTGAGCGCCTCATTTACCGCAGCGGCCACCAGGTCTTCAAGCATGGGTATATCATTGGGGTCCACCACTTCAGGGGAAATTTTAATAGAAACTATCTCCTGTTTTCCATTGGCAGTAACGTGCACCATCCCTCCCCCTGCTGTTGACTCTACGGTCTTGCGTGCAAGCTCTTCCTGTACCTGTTCCAGCTGCTCCTGAACTTTCTGAGCCTGCTTCATAATTTGTCCTATATTCATTCCCTGACCTCCTCATGCATAAAACGTGATGCCCCCTTAAAAAGCTCTGGCGACATATCCTCTATACATCAGTCTTCACATCTATTATCTCGCCATCAAATGCATCTATAATCTTCTGCACTATGGGATTATGCAGCGCTTCCTGTTTCCGTTTCTTTTGTTCCTGGTCTTTTTTATTCTCCGAGCCTGAGGCTATGGTTTTTTTTTCGCTTGCGACAACCGTAATCCCCATTTTTCTTTTAAAAAATTCTTCACACAGACTTCTTATTTTTTTTTCTGTTTCACTGTCTCTCAGGTTTTCCAGAAAAAAAGAATTGGCTGGGAGTTCAATTATAATTTCGTTATTCGCCCGCACCGTTATTTTCCCATGCTCAAGCTGGGAGGCAAGCGGAAGATTCTTCTGCCGGATAAAATCCAAAAAACCGTGAGCGTCCTGGTCCCCCTCAGCTCCTGCGGATGCCATGCTGGTGCTTCCCTCGGCTCCCTGTGCGGCTGCTGGACGGGTGGAATAAAAACCCCTGCCCTGCTCTTCCCTGACCATAGCCGGTGGCTTCTGGCCGGGAGTGAACGGTGCGGTACCGGGTGTGCCCCCGCCGCCTTCTATCTTTTTCTGCAGTTCATCAAGCTTTTTGAGAGCCTCATCCAGCGGAAGCGTTTTTTTAATCGCGACTATCTCCAGAAAACACATTTCAAGGGCAATCTTTGGCAGGGCAGACCGGTTGATCTCTTCCTCTAAAGAAAACCACACCCGGACATATCTCTTCAGTTCATCCGCGGTTGCAAGAGAGGAAAGGCGCACCACCTCTTTTAAATCCTCTTCCGGCACATTCATCCATGTTTCAGGATGGCTGCTCACTTTGGCAAGCATGAGATCCCGCAAATGCTCCAGATAGGCGTAATAAAACTGTCGTATGTCCACACCGGATTCGTACATGGTGTTGAGGGACGCTATGCAGGCCTGCGCGTCTTCGGATAACA
>CAIYCZ010000092.1 GCA_903924805.1 uncultured delta proteobacterium
ATCTGCAGGCCGGCCACAAGCGCCTTGGCCGCATCATCGTTGAGTTTGCAAAATCGTATAAGTGCTAAAAAACTGCAAAATAACAGGCGCTGACCCAGAAAAAGAATGGGGTCAGGCTTAGGTAATTTGGTGTTTACATGATGCGTTACAAGTAAGAAAAGAGCGTCCCCGAGTCCTCCTGTTCCAATGTGCGCTTAGCTATACTATTGCGTTACCCGTACTCCCAGTGAATAAAGAGAATCAGTATCCGCAATGTCCTGCAGTATTCGTTCAACAGCTTTCTTGAGCTTCGGGCTTCCCTTGCTTTGCAGTTCACGCAGAAAGCTGATGATATCCTGCATGGCCGCGCAATCTACCGCTACCTCTCCCTTTGCGGCAAGCTCCTGGGCGTTCTGCAGATTAGCGATGATGAGTCCCCTGAATGTGTTCCGCGGGTCAGCATCTCTCACGATGATTCCGGTAATCTCCGCGACATTGGCATAATAGAGATACACCAGTTCAATCCCCGCCGGGGTACTGGCTATGGAATCGCGCGCCGCCCGCACAATGTTAAGCTTGGCCTGGTCATGAAGCGCGGCCTCAAAAGTGCAGGTGGGCGTTGCTGGTTGAAACTCATTAGGCTGCAAATCCCAATGAAACTGGCCATTGTTATAGCCGTTAAAACTCTGCATCTCTACATCACCGACAATATGATACCCTGCAGCCGGTAGGGTTATGAAGCCCTGTGTTGATGCACCACCGAGCACCCAGTCCTGGGTTATTGGCGGAAAGGTGATGCCGTCACATGACCGGTTTATCGTGCTCGGGATAGTGATTTCACCGGTTGTGAAAAAATATTTCCCGCTGTTCACCCCGGAATTAAACCACTCAAAACGATAGCCCGCAGTGCCCACCAGGGGTGCAAGCGACTGCTCACCCTTTTGTGTCACGGTGCAGCCGCTGTTGTTTTCGTCCCTGGTATCCAGGACCCAGAAGACCGAGCCGGTGGCTATGCCCTTGCCATGCCAGCCGGGGCTGCCGCTGACTTCGGTAACGCGCTCGTCCAGCGTAAAATTCCCGTCGGCACTGATATCAGTGCTGCTGGTGATTGTGGCGTCTCCCTCCATCCTGGTAATCTCGTCCTTGGAAGTAAAGGTAAATGTTCCCTCCCAGCTTTTTACTTTATCCCAGCGATTCGGGTCTGTGTCAGTATCACTCTGTGCCCGGGCAACCGCGGTAGAGAAAAGAAGGATAAACAGCAACGGGATGCATAATTTTTTCATGGTGAGCCGCCTTTCGCAATTGAGTTGCAGGTTTAATAAATATTCTTCGGCTTGTCTCAATATAAATTGTCATCAGACTGGTTGTACTTATACTTCCTGACAGGGCATGCAGTCAAATAAAATGGGGCTATTTATGATAATTTTCTGTTATCCTCACATCCAATTTCCTGTTTGTAATTCAGGGATTCTCTTAAATTCTCTCCTCTTCTATCAATTCCTTTTTTATCAAGTTTACAAATGTCTGTATGGTCAATAATTTTAATATGGAATTTGAGTAAAGCCCGGGTTCTATTTTATCTTTTATTTCCGGCAGCGTATTCTTTAATGTTTCCGCCCCGGACTCTGTCAGAATATCTTCTACAAAAACACCTTCTTTTTCCAATCCCAACTTTTTAGAATCTATTTTTATTTTAAACTTCTTTTCCAGCTTGAACATCAGGTCCAGCAGATCCAGAGATTGCATCCCGAAATCTTCATATAATGATAAATTGGGATCTAATTTGGCAGATTCCATTAATATTTGCTCTGCGGTATCCGGGTCTTCAGTTATCTCCAGAACACAGGATAACACCATCTGGTATATAGTTTCATCGCTCAGCATTTTTGTTCCTTTTCGTTTGCATTTCGGCTTCTCCGGAATGCGTTAATGAAACGGGGCTGGTTGTGGTTGTACTCCTTCATACCATTCAAACATTTATCTTACAAATTAAATCTCTTCCCCGGTGAATATGGTCAGCGCCCTATTAGCTATACAAGCACTTGGCTCATTGCTGAGTGCTTTTTTATTTGGTCCCCGATAATGGTCGTACAATCAATCATAGTCTATCAAACATGTGTACTTTTTTTGCGGAGCGCGCTAGTGCTTTACCAGCCGGGTAAAAACAGCCGTATAATAAACCCCCTGTTC
>CAIYCZ010000093.1 GCA_903924805.1 uncultured delta proteobacterium
ATAAGCCACAGAACACACAGAAGTAACAGAAAGATTATTCAGTGATATTCTGTGTCATTCTGTGGCATCAATTTGTTTTTACAGCCTACCTTGTACATCCCACACTCCCGGAATCCGGTTGCCGCAAGAGCACGTGCCGTTTTTAAGGTCATTCTGCAGGATTGCATAGCCCATGCGCTGGATGAGAAGTTTTTTGCAGCGCGAGCAGTAGGTGCTTTCTGCAGCATGGCCGGGGACATTTCCGATATAGACATACCGTATCCCTGCACTGGTTGCTGTTTTATGGCACATCTCAAGGGTGGATATCGGTGTTGGCGGCAGGTTCTTAATCTTGTACATGGGATGGAATCGGCTGAAATGTACCGGCACATCCGGCCCGAGATTCTTATAAATCCAGGCGGTCATCTCCCTGATTTCAGCGGGGCTGTCATTGAGGGTTGGAATTATCAACACGACTATTTCATACCAGATGCCGATATTTTTGAGCACCTGCAGGGTCTTCAACACCGGTTCCAGCTCGCCGCTGCAATAGTCTTTGTAGAATTTATCGTTAAATGATTTCAGGTCAACTTTAACCGCGGTCAGATACGTGCACAGCCTGCGCAGCGGCTCTTCATTGATAAAGCCGTTACTGATCATGACGCTGCCGACCCCAAGCTTTTTTCCTGCAACTGCGCAGTCATACATGTATTCATAAAAAACCACCGGCTCCGAGTAGGTATAGGCAATAGTTTTGCAGTCCTGTTCCTTTGCCAGCTTTGCCACGGTCTCTGGCGGCATAAATACGCTGTCAACCTGTTCGGGCCGGTACTGTGCCATGTTCCAGTTCTGGCAGAAACGGCATTCAAAATTGCACCCCGCTGTAGCGATGGAAAAAGAAAAAGAAGAGGGCAGGCAGTGAAAAAACGGTTTTTTCTCAATGGGATCGGTATGCACAGCGCAGGGACGTGAATGAACGAGCGTGTAGTAGGTGCCTCCCCGGTTTTCCTTGTTGCCGCAGTAGCCCCGCTCAAGGTCAGCAATCCTGCAATTTTTGGGACAGATCCCGCACTCTATCTTCAGGTCAGCAAGCTTTTTATAGAACATCACTTCTTTGAGGTGCTCTGGCTCTGCAGCAACGGCAGCTCCCTGCGTTAAAAGGTTATCATTTACCGGCAGCAGGGTTGAAAGTCCAAGGGCACAGCAGCCACACGATACGAATTTTAAGAAATCTCTTCTGCTTATCGCAGCTTTGTTACGTATCATATGATAATCTTCTCTATCTTTTGCAGATCAGCAGTGCCAAGGTTACGTTGTGCTGCTGTCTGGATATGACGGGGAGGGCGGCCTGTTTCTTCGAGGGCAGGAAGACCTTTAATTTTCCGCTGCTCCTCTATAATCTGACAACCAACCTGATCCACGGCCACCGGGTCCTGGCTGAAAAGAAGTCCTCCATAGGGCCACGACCACTGTGGCTTATAGGCAGGCCCGCCATTGTACTGGGCAACGAGCCCGTCGCAGATGACAAGGCGCAATTTATTTTTTATATAGGGGTGGCTGTTAAGGTCAGCAATGTAAGGGTCACAGCCATTGTCATGGTATTTATTGGGGTTGTGGATTGCTCCATAGAAATTTTTCAGGTTAATTGAGACGCCGGACAAATCATGGTCCTTTAATACCGGTATGCTGATAATGGCATCACAGAGCCGGGAAAGTATCCGGCTGAAGCAGCTGCCGATAGAGCCCGAAGTTTCAGGTTCAGCTTCATAGTCGCTGTCAGTGCCGAAGCACTGGATGCGGCTGCCGCCTTTCTGTATGGTAAAGCCGGCCTTTTCAAGCTCTGCGGTAAGCCGGTCCCAGATGATAACCTGGCAAGGCTTTATGCCTGCAGCAATCAAATGTTCTGCAACAGCATAGGCAATCTCAGGATGGGTGCAGATCCTGTTGCCGCCGAGGGCGTTTACTTTAATGCCTATCGTTTCATTGGAAGAAAAGATGCTCAGCCATGCTTTCCGAACATCTGCTATTTCAGTAAGCTTGACTATCCCCTGGCTCAGCATCTGTTTTACTGCTTCAGATGACACGCTGCCGTTGCCCGACACAGCTTCAGTGTGTCTGACTATAACGACCCTGCCAGGACGGGGATTGCTCTTCTGGCTCCTCCCGGTCTGTGCAAAGGATTTGCTAAAGCGGAAGATACTGATAAAAAAGATACCGAGGCTGGCAAAATATTTTATAAAGTCTCTTCTGGTAGAAAAACAGTTCATAATTAATACATCATGCGGATTGCTTTGCTTGGTTCGCAATGACTACTTTATTATGTGTATAGTATAGCACTGGAATGCCCGTCATGGGGACATTCGTATTGCTGTAGGTTCTTTTTAAGGTTGTAGCAGCACAAAGATGGGTCAGTAATGCCTTCAAGGCAAAAGAGGGCGCGTGATCCATTTCTGTTTTCAGCGTTACCAGGTGCAACACGAAGCAGTACCCCTTTATCACATGCATGGCATTGTGCAGACTGATAGGTGAGCAACGACCCGGTACGCTGTGCTACCCGTGCGCGGCTTTCTGTCCAGAATGCCTCTCCAGCCTTATCCTGGATCTCGATTCCCCGGATTTTATTGATGATGATAGCCCCATCCCTGACCGTGAAATATCCCTGAAAAAAGAGCGAGTCCCCTTTGGAGAACTTATATCTGTTTTGCATGAAAATGCTGACCGGAAGGTAAACAAGGTCTTGGAATATGTTTAAATTAATCATGCAATCGCATGAGTTTAGAAGAAATCCATCAAGCAAAACTTTATGCCGATATTTAGACTGCTGTAAAAAATAGCGGGGTTTTATTGAGTTGATTATACCGGAAAAATCAACCTGTCTGCCCTGTAAGCCGTACAGCCAGTTCTCAAACTCGTTCAGCTCCGCTTGAAACTGTTTGAATTGTTCAAAGGAAAGTATGGTTTCGGGACGGTTTATTTCCTTTAAGTCATAGAATGATTTACAGGAAAAACAGGGGCGACCCACGTGCTTAAATTTTTTATGACAAGGTTCACCCTTATTAAATTTTCTGCATTTCCACCTGAAATAGGTGCAGCCCTGAGGATAACACTTTTTAACCTTCAGAACATGGTATACGGATACCGTGTTATTAAAATGGCGGTGGGACTCCTGGTTGCAGCGGAACACATCATGACGTTTGTACTGGTTTACAAAGGCTGTTTTAGGCTGGCTATGTTGCTCAATGAGTCGTAAAAGATTTTTATTCATGGCAGACCACGCACTTTAAAGTCTTTACTCATGTAGTACTATTATAGCTTATTTATAAACTATTTTGCAGCACCTGGAGCGGTCTTACTATCTGCGTTATCCCGCTTTTTAGGGGAACTGAAGATTCCCTGGGGTAATGTAAGGATTTTTTTAAAGACGGATTTAGCCCCCTGGCTGATTGACTCAACAGGCATGGGTGTAACACGGGGATTTACATACGGGCCGATTACA
>CAIYCZ010000094.1 GCA_903924805.1 uncultured delta proteobacterium
CTGTCATATCACCTGCCAGAATAGCGTCGAGTGAGCTGTTGATGATATTGTCCAGATAGTTTTTTGTTTCCATTAATTCTTTTTCTGTCTTTTTGCGCTCGGTAATATCTCTAATGATGCTGGCAGAGCCAATTCTGTTTCCTCCCTTATCAGTTAGAGAAAATATACTTTGCTCCACAGGGATGACTTTTTTATCACGGGATAAATAGTATGTTTCCCAGTTAGTTGTCTTCCCTGTTTCACGCAGTTGGCTGATCTGTTTAATTGTAGCATTGTAAAAATCCTCAGTTATTTGTAGCATCTCACCGGTAGTAGATTCATAGGTTTCCCCAACAATTGGTATAAGTTCATGCGCGGACTTGCCAATGACCTCATCCTCTGTATAGCCGGTCAAATCCAGAAAAGCCTGATTACATTGAGTAATACATGCTGTCATATCACCTGCCAGAATAGCGTCGAGTGAGCTGTTGATGATATTGTCCAGATAATTTTTTGTTTCCAGCAGCTTCTGTTCAGCCTGCTTGCGCGCGGTGATATCCAAAACAAAACCAGCAACCATAAAGCCACGGCTTGTCTTGATGGGGAACGTCAGCGACTGAATGATTCTTTGCATTCCATCCGGGTGCTGGATATTCCAATCCACTGGTTTATATGCCAAAGACGCCCTGCCTGTGTTTAATAAACCTGTGAGCATTGTTTTAAGCCGCTCGTAAGCTGCCGAAGTTTTATTCTCCTCAAGCGCCATCTGAAACTGGACATCCCATATGGGGCGGCCCATAACCTCATCCGGCTTCAGCCCGCTAATCTGCTCCAGGCTCCGGTTCCATTCAATTATGCTGCCCTGTTCATCACTCAGTATGATTCCCTCTACCGATTCCTCAATAATGCTGCGGAACTTTTGCTCGCTCTCGCGCAGCTTTTCATGTTCATTGGTTATGGCAAGTTGTGATTGCCTGAGCTTTCGGTTCAGGCGCAAAATGTAATTAATAATAAAAGCCTGTATAATTAAGACTATCAGTATCCCGAGAATCAAAAGCCAGTATTTCTTCAGCACATCCTTAAACGGAATCTTCCCGAAATCTTTATACGGCCCGTATCTCAGCTCTTTCAGGCACTCATGCACCATCTGGTAGCTAAGCGATACTGTCCATCCGGAATACGTGCCGGTAACCGCTGCCAGGTCATCCGGCTGTATGGAAAACAGCGCAATGCACACCTTTTCAGCAAGGTCTGCCGGGGTGTGCTGCAGCTTGGCAAATGGCCATTCAGGATACAGATCGGTGCTATAACTAAAGGGGACGTCGGCTTTCTGCTGTTCAGCGTCATCTTCGTTAAGAACCCGAAACTCCTTAAAATCAATTTTCCCTTCTAATGCCATGCGCTCAAGCATATCAGTGCGCACCGTGCCTGCATCAACTTCACCGCTCTTCACTGCACGCACAACTGCATCCTGAGTGCCGGCAAACTTCAGTTCCTTAAAATCGCGTTCCGGGTTGATACCGTGCTCTTTTAATTCCCTCCACCCGGCAAGCCACCCGCCAAACGAATCCTTATTGGCGGCCATGAACCTTTTATGCTTCAAGTCTTCCAGTCGCGTAATGTCCTTTCTGTCTGACCGGGTAAAGATTACGCCGCCATAAACCGTGACGCTTTTATCAAACAGGAGATTTTCAAGTGTTGCTATGCGTTGTGCACGATAGCGTATTTCGAGGTCAACATACATGGCGGGATCAGTGATGATAAAATCAATGCGCCGGTCTTTAACCGCTGCATCTATTTCTTCAAAGTCAAGAGGCACTATGGTAAAAGATGCACCGGGGAGTTTATCGGTTAAGTAAAGCGCGGTATGCTGCCACTGTTTGAGGCACTGGTTCTTGCCTCTACTTGCCATCACGCCTATTTTATGTGCAGCCGGTTCTTCTGCGCTGAGAAAGGAGGGATTAAAGATAATAAGGCAGTGCACCAGTGCTGCAAGGAAGAAGGCTATTCTGTGTTGCGCAGTACCTGCAAAGCTCACCGTATCACCCTGTCAGCAGTTTTAATAACGTCTTCAGGAACAGAGATCCCTAACCGTTCTGCAGTCTTGAGGTTAATCATTTTAAGTCCTTTTCCTGCCCTTTTCACCGGCAATGATTTTATATCTTTGCCGCGCAGCAGCTCAAGTGCCATGAGGGCAGCTTCATAGCCGTGCTCTTCACCTGACTCCACCACGCCGCAGAGCAGGCCGTCTTCTATGGCAAAGTCAAGGAACCCAACAGTGGGCATGATACTGTTAGCAACCGTCCACTGTAGAACCTCTTGTGGTTCCATACTGGTCTGATCACCGGTGCGTTTGATGGTGTGATAGGTGTAAATGCATACGGCAAGAGCCTCTATTTTATTATACTCTTCAATCCGTTTCTGCCAGAGGGTATAAGAGTCAATCAAATGATAGCCTAACACGGTAACGCCGGCATGTTTTGCCTCAGAACGCATAAACGTTAAAGCTCCGATGGAGGTCAGTCCGGTATCGCTGATTACCGCAAGTATTTTTATAATCCTGCTGCTGTTTCTCAGGATTTGCTTGAGGTAGGCGAGAGATTCGCTAAAGAACGGTCTTTCAATAATGCCGGTAACGTTTCTGGCAGGCAGGTTGTAATCAGCGGGATCACCGTTCACTCCGCAGAAAACAAACCATGGTTTCCTGTTAGCGTAATACTGGGTTACAAAGATTTGCGCATCGTCATCAGCAGCTATGACAGCATCAGGCTTCCAATCATCAACCATCTTCCGCGCCGCTTCCCCTGACCTGACCTTCCACGCATACGAAGGGTTGCGCTTGGTACCCATGTAAAAGGTATTCAGAATGATGTCCTGACCTGCAAGTGCTTTATGTACACCCGCGGTGATGGCAGCAACCCACGGATACTCTTTGTGATAACTGTGCAGCAGCAGGATTTTTTTTGAGTTCTTTGGCGGGGCACTTTGCTGTGCATTACTGCATGATGCTGCCCAGCAAACGCTGCTTGCGATAAGGAGAAAAGAGGTCAATAATAGGGATGGTAATCTATTTTTCATATGCCCTTATTCCTGTCTGCACTATAACAAATAGCTGCATTTAAAAAGCAAAATTATTTTACATAAAGAAAAGAAGGACTCAGACAAAGACTGCAAAATTTCTTTTCATCCGAATTGATTCCATATATATATGGAATCAATTCCATACAAATTACTCCATACTGACCGGCTTGACCAAAAATATGCAGGCAGAGGCACAGGTGGTCGTGCGGTAGCATCCGGCTGTTATTACCTGGTGTAAAAGGGTTTGCATAAAACATACCCTGAAGCCAATTGCAAACGATTTCAAAAAACGGGATTGCTTCATCCCGTAAGCACGGGATTCGCAATGAC
>CAIYCZ010000095.1 GCA_903924805.1 uncultured delta proteobacterium
CTGTCTGCCGATCTCCCGCTGTAATCGCAGCAGCGCATCTCTGACGCACTTTTTAGCCGATATCCGCGAGGCGAGCATGCTGATCTCAGGAGTCCTGATATCACGGGTTACGTCAACACCATGAGAATACACGCGCTGCCCGTCTTCCTGCCTGAATGATATATCAAGCTGCCCGCACAGGTGTGAAAGGGACGCATTATCATCAGGATCAATGGCCTTACGCTGCACTTCGAGTGCTACCACCCGGTACATTGCGCCACTATCAAGATAGGTAAACCCGATTCGCTCTGCAAGGATCCTCCCCACCGTGCTTTTCCCTGAACCGGTCGGGCCATCGATGGTAATGATGGTATTATCTTCCATATATATTTATGCGCAATGCCAAAATTCAAATTCCAAATCACAAAGGAAGGTCAAATACCATAAAGTTCAAATTACAAAATCCAAATGTCAAATGAAGTTCAAAGCTCAAATAACAAAAACAAGATGGCTGTTTTATGTTTTGGCATTTGGGTTTTATTTGTCATTTGAACTTTGACATTTGTCATTCTATTTTGCATCACTGCATAATCGACTTGAGCTTTTCCATAAACTGCGGAAACGATGTTTTTATGCATGCGCAGTCTTCAACCACCGTCTCTCCCCGTGCACCGAGTCCGGCAACAGCAAGCGACATGGCAACCCGGTGGTCTCCATGGCTGGTACACACAGCGCCGCTGAGCTGCTCTCTTCCCTGTATCACCATGCCATCTTCCCGCTCTTCCACGTGAGCGCCAAGCTTCTTTAGTTCTGCACACAGTGCAGCAATCCGGTCAGACTCTTTCACCCGCAGCTCGGAGGCGTCACGTATAACGGTTGTGCCTTCAGCAAACGCTGCGGCAACCGCTATAACCGGCAGCTCATCTATTAACCGCGGGATTATAGCGCCCCCGATGGCGATTCCTTTCAGCCGGCTCGTTCTGACTTCGATATCTGCAACCGGCTCTCCGCTTATCTCGCGCATATTCACCATGACAATATCAGCACCCATGTTTTGCAGGATATCAATAATCCCGGTCCGGGTAGGATTTACGCCAACTCCGCGCAGAACTATAGCGGAATCCTTTGCCAGAAGTCCCGCCACAATAAAAAATGCCGCTGATGATATATCGCCGGGTATAGCAATGTGTCCGGGTTTTATTTCAGCTCCGCCGCTGATGGAAACTTCGGTGCCGTTTACCACTACCGGAACACCAAGAAACTGCAGCATCCGTTCCGTATGGTCCCGCGACTTCACCGGCTCACGCACCACCGTCGTCCCCTGAGCATAGAATCCTGCCAGAAGCAGTGCAGATTTAACCTGTGCGCTGGCAACGGGGATGGCAAAGTCTTCTGCACAAAGGTTGCCGCCTTTGATAGCGAGCGGAGCATAGCTGCCGTCATCCCTTCCCTGTATCTGCGCACCCATTAAGCGCAGCGGTGCCACTACCCGTTGCATCGGCCTGGCATTTAATGAGTCATCGCCTGACATCACCGAAAAAAACGGCTGACCGCTGAGGACTCCGGCCATGAGCCTCATAGTGGTGCCGGAATTGCCTGCATAGAGCACTGCCTGCGGCTCCTTGAGGCCATGGAGACCCCGTCCCTGAATGACACAGTCTGACGGACCTTTCTTTTTTATGGTGACACCCATCAACTCAAACATTTTTGCCGTTCGCCTGTTGTCTTCTCCTGAAGACAATCCGGAGACAATAACGGTGCCGGATGAGAGTGCGCTGAAAATGATTGCCCGGTGCGAAATGGACTTATCACCCGGCAGTGTCACCTCGCCGCGCAAACATTTTCTTTCGTGGATGACAATTTTTTCCAAGGGCATAACTACTTAAAATCCCAATGTCAAAATCCAAATAAATTAAAAACAGTAATCTCTCGCAAAGGCGCGAAGTAAAAATGAAAAAAAACACTGGAACCCTCGAATCCTTGAACCCTTTTTCTGTGTTTTCTGTGGCTATATTTCATTGCCTTGGCGCCCTTGGCGTCTTGGCGAGAAAATAACAGTCTCTCGTAAAGGCGCAAAGTAAATTTTATTGTATTATCATATCCCTCTTTTTTATCTACTTGCTTTCCCTCCTGTTTGCCTTTTATTACCTCTGCTTATCAAAAAGGAAATTCCTATACATTTTAA
>CAIYCZ010000096.1 GCA_903924805.1 uncultured delta proteobacterium
GCTCGTAGTAACTTTGATAGCGCATCCAGCGCACCCTCACCGTACCAAGCACCAGCTTGCCAAATTGACCACGCTCCAGCGCAGACCTCGCGGCCTGCACTGCTTTGTTAAACCGGTTCTGCTGCACTATAAAAAGACGGCAGCCGTGCGTGTTGCAGGCCTTAATCATTTCTTCGCAATCAGACACCTTCAGTGCCATCGGCTTTTCCACAACAATGTGTTTCCCATATCGAGCAATGTCAATTACATTTTCAGCATGATAACCGGTCGGCGTTAGAATATCAATAATGTCTACTTCGGGGTGACGTTTCATCATCTCGTGACAGTCACGGTAGTACGGCACATGGTATTTTTCTGATTTATTGCGCGCCCGCTCCTCATTAATATCTGCGACGGCTATAAGCTCAGCGTTGATGTGTTCAGATGCTAATGCCTGCAAATGACGTTCAGAGATGCGGCCGCATCCCACAACGGCAAATTTAAGGTTGCGATGAGATGTTTTCACGGTATTGTTTCTCCTGAACGGTACTATGCGGTGAATGTCACAACACTATATCCTTATTTCTTCGAGCCCGGACCAACAGTCCACAGAAAAGCCAGAAAACTATAAGGAGTGCCATAGCTCCTGTTATGTAGCTCAAGCCTTTTCCTAAAGATGATTGTCCCATGCCGCTGCCGATCAGGGTACAGGGGATTGCTTCAGGCAGTATGCCGATTGCTGTTCCCAGGAGGTAATCCACCTGGCGTATCGGCAACAGACCAAGTAACAGATTGATAAAAATTCCGTTGACCGGGAGCTGACGAATTAAGATGACAGCCGGAAGGCTATGTTTTTTAAAACGCTGTGCAAGCCTGCCCAGTTTTGGCCAACAGCGAAGAACCAGATCACGGCCTCCCCAGCGGACAAATAAAAATGCTGCATAAAATCCAATACTGGTGCCAATCTGAGACCAGAGGAGTCCCCAGAAAAATCCAAACGCCATTCCTCCGATAAAGCATAGGATAAGACGCGGAACCCCCATAAATACCAGCACTGCGACGCCCAGTACAAACAGTGCCGGCGCAGCCATACCCATGTGTGCAAGCTGTTGCGTAATCTCCCGGTAGTGACCCAGATACTCTTTCAAAGGGGAAAGGAAAATGATTAACAGTCCACCTGTCAGAACGGCCACAAAAACCAGTGCCCTAACGAGTGAACGAACCCAGGAAAACTCCTGATCGCCGATATCAATTTCCTCTGCCAGTACTGGCGGTTTTGACAACTCCATAAAAAGCTCAATACTGAATGATGATGCATCCGTTAGCGGTTGTCAATCCGGTCCCAGCGAATACTGCGCCTGCTGAGCCAGCGCATGGCAAAACAGTCCACAATCCCCCGGAACAGCCGGTTGCCTATGCCATATTTGGAAGTTCCGCGGGTGCGCGGCCGGTGGTTAACCGGTATCTCAACCACACGGTATCCCTGCAGGCGCAGAATGGTTGGCAAAAAGCGGTGCAGCCCGTTGAATACGGGCAATTCCTGCAGAGCACTGCGGCGCAGAGCACGAAAGGTACAGCCGGCATCCGTAATGCTGTCACCGGTAATCATATTCCGAAAGCTGTTAGCTATCCGAGAGGACAATCTTCTGATCCAGTCATCTTCGCGAATGCGTCGCACGCCGCAGACTGCTGCGATATCACTGCCCATAGCATCCAGCAAAGCAGGAATATCTGCAGGATCATTCTGCTGGTCAGCATCCATAGTAATAATGACCTCTCCCCGGGCATAATAAAAGCCGGTAGCCTGACCGGCGCTTTCTCCTGAATTTATACGGTGCCTGATAATGCGAAAGTACGGTCTGCTCTGCAGCATTTCTAACGTGCGCAGGCTGCCATCAGTACTTTTGTCATCAATGCATAAAATCTCGTATGGCCTGCTCAACCGGTTCAGGACTTGTTCCAGTTCTACGATAAGGGGTTCGAGGTTCTCCTGTTCATTATAGACCGGAATCACCACCGATACTTGAACCTGTTTCTGCTGTGTACCTGCATCTGACATGTGATGGTCCTGTGTGCTTATTTAAAGTAGCTCCTGATGGTGGAACACACGTATGCCACTTCCTCTTTTGTGATAGCGGGAAACATCGGCAGGGAAAGCATGTGCCGGCAGGCATATTCAGCAACCGGGAAGCTTCCATTGCCCTGGTTGAGATGAGCATAGGCAGGGAGGGTATTGAGTGCATAGGGATAATGGATGCCGGTTTCAATGCCATGTTCTGTAAGCTGCTTCTGGAGATCATCGCGATCAGGCACCAGTATAACATATACATGATATACCGGTTCGGTGACTAATAAAGCCCGGGGACAGA
>CAIYCZ010000097.1 GCA_903924805.1 uncultured delta proteobacterium
ACCAGGTGATTGTACGCAGTCAGTGCGGGAAAGATTTAATAGAACTGGCGCGAGAAAAGGGTATGCTGGAATTTCGTGAAGCTCCGGCGTCGGCCTTGCAGGATCTGAAAAATGCGGCGGCGGAAAAAAAGAGAAAAGCCTTAAAAAATATCCGCACGAGGGATCACTCACAGAGGAAGCACAGTAAAAAGGCGGGGGGTTGAGAAGTAACGAATGGGTTATAAAGGTCTGTCTTTGCCCCGGAGAAAGTTTTTACCTGCAGGCTAAATAGTTTTTCATTCATCCCTTCGGTTGCGGTGATTTTTAAACAGGTAATCTGCTCCCTGATAGTAGCTTATTGTCTCATCCACTATGTTCTGCTCAATTGGTATTATTTTGCTTTCACCAGTCAGGAGTTCGACCTGATACATACCCACTTGTTTTTTGACGTCCAGAACCGCCAGCCGGTCAGATATGAGGTAACCTACTTTCTGATAGTTCCCAATGAGCGCCCTCCCCCGGCCCGGCCCCACCCGTAATATGTCCCTGCCGAAAAATTTACTCCGGTAGCTGTAATTGAGGAGCCCCAGAATGGTAGGAGCGATATCGATCTGACTTGCCATGGTGTCGATCCTTTGGGGTTTCACATGAGCAGGCGCAAAGATAAGAAGGGGTATTTTATATTTCTTCACCGGAAGAGCTGTTTTTCCGGCAGAGCCTGCACAGTGGTCTGCCACTATAACAACCAGGGTATCCTTGAACCATGGTTCAAGTGCCGCGTCTCTGAGGAATTTTCCGATGGCATAGTCAGTGTATTTTACCGCTCCTTTTCTTCCCGAATGGGACGGTATATCTATCCTTCCTTCCGGATAGGTAAACGGGCGGTGATTTGACGTTGTCATAATCAGAGCCAGGAAGGGCTTACGGCTGCTATAGGATTTGTTAAACTCTTTAATGGATTTGCTGAATAAATCCTCATCGCACACCCCCCAGGCATTCTCAAACGTAATTTCATGTGCTGCAAAATCCGTCCGGTCAATGGTAGCGAAGCCATTATTGCTAAAGAAGCAATTCATGTTATCAAAATACCCGTACCCGCCATAAATAAATTTCGTGTCATAACCCCTGCTCTTCATGATAAAGCCCACTGAGAACATGTTCTCGTTGTCAGGCCGTTTTACTATGGATCTTCCCGGCGTTGGAGGTACTGAGAGGGTTAAGGACTCAAGCCCTCTGTCTGTCCGGGTACCGGTTGCATACATGTTCGTAAAGTACAGGCCCTGAGGTGCCAGGCTGTCGAGGTTCGGGGTAAGATTATCTTTATTTCCGGAGATCCCGAGGAATTCTGCGCTGAGGCTCTCAACTACTATCATAACCACGTTGAGATGTTTTTCTACCCCCTGGTTGTGTATATCCCTGCGAATATCTGCTTCCTCGTTCGTCACGAATGAGCTGTTAGGCTCTTGCAGGAGAGCCCGTAACTGCCGGAGTACTGCATGGTCATCTCTGGTTACGTAAAAGCAGGGATAATCGATCTGATTATTTCTGAATGCTGCAAACAGGGTATAGATTCCATTGGCGGAAAGCTCATTGACGTATGCGTTTGCAGATAGCTGCGGGAGTGATACATCAACAAGCGCATATGATGCAACGGGAACCAGCAGAAATACGATCCCTGTTTTTACCCTGCTCCTGAAACTGCTGGTATACGCTAAAGAAACAGCAAGCCGTTTTTTTAAAAGGAGCATGCCGGCCAGGGATACACATGTCAGCAGGGAAAACAGCAGCAGGAGCGGATAAGATTGTTGAATATTCTTCATCACTTCCTGTGTATATACCAGGTAATCAACAGCGACAAAATTAAACCTCGTCCCGAACTCGTCGAAGAAAAGGTACTCTGCAACGCCGGCAAAAACAAGCAGATACAAGCTGGCAAATACTACCAGACCGGCGAACAGTTTATGCAGCTTACACTGATACACTCGGTCCGGAATGAGCAGCAGGTAGAGAACATAGGGTATCGCAAAATAGAACATCGTAAGGACATCATAAAAGAGGCCGGTTCCATAGATGATCAGGCACGACCATATACTCAAATCAAGATCAGGAAGCGATTTGATGAGGAGTGCAGTTCTGATAATAAATGATAGCAAAATAAAAACAGTAAAAAAGAGATACAGAATACTGAAACGGCTTTTTAAAATATGTGGCTGCATGGGTTTTTTGTTCCGACTGATACTTTCAATTTATATCAGATTTGTTTATGGATGTTTTGGCGCCAGTATTTGTTTTGCGGTGCAGTTATGTTCAGTACGAGCACGATATAAAGAGCTAAAGCACTGCTGTAATTGGTGAAATTATAGGTAATACAAGTCAGGATGGGTATTTATAAAGATAAGGAAATGAATAAGCGGGAACGAATTTTTAATGTATATTCAGTTTTATACCCAAAGCATCTCCTATTAGATAATAAATAGCATAAATAATATGGTTTGTAAAACGCTGTTAACCTTTTATGCCTTCTGTTTATTAAAGAAATTGGGGTCAGGCAATCGTAATAAAGTATTGAGAAACAAACCGAGTCTCAGGTCTCCCCTCTTCACAGAATGATTGATGGTGGTTAAAGAGATTTTTTAACCGTCATTTTTATTTCTCCCTGTTTAAAGTATTGACAGTCCGCTAACCACCAGTTAATAATCATAAATAATTTCCACTCAGTATTGTTACATTGAATAGAAATCACAGACAGAATGTAGGGGGATACTATAATGATTTCTGCTGCTGGTTTTGACGAGAGTTTAAACACCGCCTTCAGGTTGGATAATAGACCTGCAGACAGCTTTTGTTTTTATACCCACTTAAACACAGGAGTGTACTATGAAAAACAGTAAAGTAATGTTACTGGTTCTGGTCCTTTCTCTCAGTGTTCTTGCCGCGTGTTTATCAATGTTTTTCAGGAGTTCGGGCTGTGGCTCAAGCAGCGGCTTTGTAACGGGTGAGAGAACAATTATGTCAAACAATGTTGAACGGGTGTACTATTTAAAACTCCCTGAAAATTATAACTCTCTTACGCCGTACCCACTTATTTTTGCCTTTCATGGAGCCAGCGGAGACTATACAAGTTTTACTCAAGGGTATTATGATCTGCAGAGCATCGTGGGCGAAGAAGCAATTTTAGTATACCCTAACGGGCTTGCAAATGCCGCCGGCCTGACACAATGGGATAATGATATCGACCGTATCTTTTTTGATGACCTTTTCAAGGAGCTCGAAACAAACCTTTGCTTTGACAAGAGCAGGGTATTTGCAGTGGGTCATAGCGCGGGAGCCGGTTTTGTCAATACGCTTGGATGTAAAAGAGGAAATGTGCTGAGGGCCATTGCACCGGTGGCTGGTGCTCTTTTAGATCATGAAAACTGCATTGGTCAGGTCGCGGTAATCCAGATACATGGAACGCAAGACACGTATGTTCCCATGGGCATGATTAAGCCTACGCGTGACTACTGGATAGCAATAAACAGCTGCAAAAAAGGAGAAACTCACGAAGGCTTTGATCCGTCGTGTGTAGCATATGATGATTGTGACCCTCAATTTCCTGTTCAATATTGTGAGCATAACGGAGGACACGAATGGCCTGATTTTGCAAGTAATGCTATCTGGACGTTCTTCAAAAGCCTCCTGCCGGCGGCACCCTCAGACAAACCCGGTCATGGAGATGTTGAGAATATAGGCAAGGGTTCCATCAGTTTCAAAATACACTATCCCTCTGATTTTGTGGGCACGCCCAGCAAATTAGCGCTGGCCCTCTATCCGTATGATACCAAGCCGCCCCTGTCTACGGCTCCTTCAGCTATATTAAATCCTGATGTCCCGCTTGGAGATTATACGTTCGGCGACGTTGTGGAATATAATAATATAGAGATTAACATGCTGGGTTTGGACTATGGTGACTATACGCTGACCGTACTGATTTATGTTGAAGGGAGCAGCTATCCAATGCCAACCAATGGAAAAGATTATCAGGGTCTGCAAAATATCAGTATTAACAGCAATAAACTAATGGTGGAAACGCCTTTTGAGCTAAAACTTGTAGAAATGAGTTTCTAGAAATGTAGCAATGCAGATGGGTCGGGTCTCCCCTCTTCACAGAATAATTGATGGCGGTTAAAAGGTTTTTTCTTTAACCGCCATTTTTATTTTTCCTTTCCACAATCTCTAAATCCGTGACCCGGGACACGGGCCCCGGGCAATACAGCCCCGCACACTCGAACTAAGAGCCGGATATAACCTTTTTATGATATTCATCCAGCTTTTTTAGTGCATCCGCGCTGTTGAGCCCCTCATCCATAAATTCAGATACTTTTCTTGCAAATATCGCTTTCAGCATATCAATATTGTCCAGGTTGGAATCACGGATAAGCTCAAGATATTTAATGTCCGCCTTTATGCCTTTTCCCCTGCAGTGCTTAAGCAATTCGCCAAGGTCGCGCTGGGTAGCCACACAGTAACAGACATCATAAGCAAGCCGGTATATCGAATCCAGCGCTTTCGTGTCATATTCCGGGAAGTTGTCCTTTACCTCCGCATAAAAATCTTCTCTGAATTCCTCAAGGCTGTAGTCAACCTCGCCCTTCACAACCTGATCCCCGGTAAAATCCCATTTCATAAATCCTTCCTCCGGTTAATAGTAGTATTATAAAAACTTAACCACAGAGCACATCCGTCCCCCGAAATTCTATGGAGGGTGGACAGAGAGAATAGCACTTGTCCGGTGGACAAGAAAACAAACACTGTTGAACAACATCCTGAGATTAAGTAACAGGGGAACAGAAACGTTCTCTATCTATTTATGCCTGGCAATCAAAAGGGTCAGCGACCATTATTACTGCTGTTACCATTATTTTTCAGCAACCCAATGGGCATTTTTAATCCCCTTGCTGTTATGGTGATATACCATTTTGGTTGGCGTAACTCTTATGAGACGCAGGATCCCCTTTGGTATTTCAACAGGGCCGCCCATTTCTTTCTCCATCTCTTTTAAAATAGGGCTGAATAATTTCAGGGCATATGCGAACTCCGGCGTATCATCGGTAAAAACCCCTGCAATCCCCCAGATGTTCACCCCGCGCACGGACTGTGTTGTCCTTGCTGAAGTGCCAATGCCGATTGCGACCCGGTTATTCTCCCGGAGGTTTTTAAATTTTTCTCCGCCTTCGCTGATTATATATATGGTGAGGCCGTCATTTATATAATCCACTACCGTGATGCGCGGTGCGCCGTCTTTCCCGCAGGTTGCCAGGGAACAGGGGTGCTTCTTGCCGAGATAATCTATGATCTCCTGCTCCAGTTCCTGTTTTGAGAGATGTTTTCTCTCCCTGTTTATCTTTTTGTAATAGTGCTCAATCATCTGCTCCCGTTCTTGTTCGGTTAATTCATGAACTGCCATCGTATCTCCTTCTTATAAGGTTGTTTATTACAATCCTGTTTTTGGAGAATAGGGGAAAATAAGGACTGCGACCGTTTTGCGCTACCCCGCCACGTCATTAGAATGCTGTATATATCAGGACATTCCTCTCCGGCAAGCTTTTTATTCCTGGCAGGATCCTCAGCCACGTCTGTTAACCCTGGTTCATAAAGCCTTTTTGCGGGTTGGCAGCTTGTCCTTGAATAAAAGGCGGCAAAACTGTTATTTACTAAATTAAAAATATGTTCCATAATCCGGGTGAGCTAAACAGTGAACCACCGAGCCATTGGGTTTATAAGTGGGGGAGTCGAGGAGTTTAGGAGTTAACAAACTCCCACACGCGCAAATCCGTAATGCTTCCAGCTGGTGACTTCGGTGCCCTCAGTGGTTATATTTTTACAATTTGATAAATCTGACAGGGAGGAAACTCATGAGCATGAATGAGATGAAAAGAAAGCTGCGGCATGTAGGGTATATCGTGAAAGACATGGATACGTCGGTGAACATGTTCAAAAAATTTTTCGACTTGACGGATGAGGATATCCGCATGATGAGTGCAGACGATACCGGAGGTGCGGGTGCATTTTCATTTATAAAGGTGGGGGGGACAGAGCTTGAACTGATACAGCCCCTGTCAGACTTCTTCAGGGAAATGACCGGTGACCCGCCCGCAGGGATAAACCATATAGCATTTCAGGTGAAGGATGTCGAGGCAGAGGTCAATGCCCTGGAGAAAAAAGGGATTCACCTGGGTTACATAACCAGGGACGGCATCTTTGATACGGGAAAGACCAAGATTGCCTACCTTGACCCCAGCGACACTGATGGAATCCTCATTGAGCTGGTTGAAGAAAACAGTTGAGGCAGGAATAATAGAGAGGTACAAATAAAAATCTCCATTGTCATTCCGGTGAAAACAGGAATCCCTTTTTACTTTTGCTGGACTCCTGCTGAGATTTATCCCTGCGGAAGCAGGGGGCAGGAGTGACAAGTAAATCTCAGAACCGCTTTTCCCCGAAACGCTCAAAGCTTTTCGGGTCTCACGGTCAGAGGCCGTGGGTTTAACAAAAACTAACAGTCGATAACCATGCCGCAGCGCTCACAGCAATAGCGGGTGGTTCCGCTGTCTGCTGCAATGATTTTTTCAAAATCTCTTCGCCGTACCTTATGGACGGCAAGGCATTCCGGGCAGCAGTTGCTTCCCAGCTCTTCTTCAGTAATGGTGAGATGACAATGCCGGCAGCGCAGCCGGTTGCTCTTCACCGGAACCAGTGTCAGGACC
>CAIYCZ010000098.1 GCA_903924805.1 uncultured delta proteobacterium
CCTATATGCATCAAGGAGGTTTACATGATTAAGGGCATCTGCAAAAAAGTTATACCCCTGCTCTGCGGACTGCTGATCTTACTATCACTGGTCAGCAATGCAACTGCGCAGGAGCAGAACGTAGTCACCGGGAAAATGTACTCAATCTATTTTTTAGCATCTGCAAGCAGTAATGATGTTGATCTGAACCAGTTAAGCCACATGCAGATTACGTTTAATGAGTATGGCCGTATCTCTGTTATGGGAATGAACGGGGACGGGTTTTACCTCGCCGGACCTGGGGTTTTTGCTGCCTCATACTTTATTGTTGGTCTCCGCATGGGTTTTGAAACTACGGATCTATTTATTGCCCTGACGGGTATAAGCATAGACCCGTTTATTTTAGGAGTAGGCTTTTTTCTCATAGATTATGACGAAATAAATCCCTATGTTTTTACCGGTTTTCAGATTATGGAGTAATATTGAAATCATCGCTATAGTACTAATTAATAATCTGTCATCGTTTTTTCTCCGGGTTATCTGAAAATTTAAGTACACACAATAAGGGGGAACAGTATATATGAAACGGCTAATGGTAATGTCCCTTGCGGGGATACTGGTGATTTTTACCTTCTCAGTGAACTGCTCAGGGCAAAACACCCTGAATCTTGAGGAGCTTATCCAGGAAGCTTTAAAAGCAAATCCTGAAATTACTGCCCTGCAGCAAAAACGCAATGCCATGTGGCAGCGGCCGCCTCAGGAAAAATCATGGGATGACCCGGAGCTATCATTAGGTGTTGCCAACCTTAACACCGATAATTTCAAATTCAATAAGATCGACATGACGATGAAACAGATTGCCATTAGCCAGAACATACCGATGCCGGGTATCACATCTTTAAAGGAAAAGATGGCAATCCAGGAAGCCAAGAGCTCTGATAAGGTGCTTGAGGATGGTAAATTGAAAATTATCCGGGATGTGAAAACTGCATATTACAATCTCTATATTAATTATGCACATATGCAGACTGCAGAGAAAAACAAGAACCTGATGGCACAGTTTGTGGAAATTGCGCAGAAAAAATACGAGGTCGGTAAAGGCCTGCAGCAGGATATCCTCAAGGCACAGGTAGAACAATCAAAGTTTATTGAACGTCTCATTGAGCTTGAGCAAAAGAAACAATCATATAGTGCAGAATTGAACCGGCTCCTCAATCGCGAACCCACCGCACCTGTAGAGGGCATCCCGACCGCTGCAAAAAGAAATGTTACCTTGAATGAGGAAGAACTCCGGAACATGGCGCAGGTTCAAAATCCAATCCTGTTAAGTCTGCAGGACACGATTGCAAGAAACGAGGCTGACTATAAACTGTCCAAAAAGCAGTATTTCCCCAGTTTTAATGTGTCTGCCGCCTATGGACAGCGTGAAGGCTACCGGCAAAAAGGCGGTATTTTACCGGCAGCGGTCTTAAATGAGGATGGAACAACATCTGATGCTTTGGTAAAAACACCGGATCAATCTTTCGACCGTCCCGATGTTTTTTCATTTTTTGTAGGGTTCAAAGTGCCCCTCTGGTTTAAAAACAAACAGGATAAAAAAGTCGCGGAGACATTTCACAAACTGGAAGAAGCCAGAGCAGAATATAGTGTCGCGAAAAATGAACTTTTCTATAAAATTCATGACCTTGTTGCCAGAACGGTAAAATCAGCAAAACTTTTAGAATTATACCAGACCGGAATTATCCCCCAGGCAACACAATCCCTGAACTCTGCAGTAGCAGCATACGAAGTTGGGAACGTTGACTTCCTTGCACTCATTGACAGTCAGATTACCCTCTGTAATTTTGAGACGCAATCAAGTGAGCTGCTGGCAGATTATGAAAAGGAACTGGCTGAGCTGGAGGTTGTGGTGGGTAAAAGGTTATTCACAGCTGAAGCCACTGATACTGCGGTAAAACACGAGCATACCAGCCATAAGTAGAAAAGGAGACTTTGCCATGAAAAGAAAATATACTTTGGGGGGATTATGTATGCTGCTGGTATCTGCTTTTCTATTCACTGCATGCCAGGATCGTACAGAGCCGCAAAAAACAAAACAAGGCGCTATTCAGAATAAAAAGCTCTACACCTGCCCCATGCACCCGCAGATTACCTCAGACAGTCCTGGCGACTGCCCCATCTGCGGCATGCGCCTGGTTGAGCAAAAGAAGATTGAACCGGCACCAGCTAAAAAAACCAGGTACCGATCCACCATGAACCCAAAAGAAGTAAGCGATAAGCCGGGGAAGGATTCCATGGGGATGGACATGGTGCCATTTGAGATAGAAGAAAAGTCTACGGGTACCCCATCGGGATTAGCAGCCGTGAATATCAGTGAATACCATAGAAAACATATGGGGCTCACTTTTGGCACAGTAGAGATGCGCAACATTACCCGGGAAGTGCGAACCTCGGCGCGTATTGTCCCTGATGAAACAAGGATAGTTACAGTGACTGCCAAAATTGAGGGCTATGTTGATAAACTGTTCGTCAATGTAACCGGCCAGGCAGTTAAAAAAGGCCAGCCGCTTCTGACCGTATACAGCCCGGAACTGGTGTCATCCCAGCAGGAGTATCTTACCGCCATTACTATTGCAAAAAATCTCTCCCGCAGTTCTGAAAAGTCCATTTCCGAGGGCGGGAAAAATCTGACTGACTCAGCCCGCAAACGGCTCAAGCTGTGGGATATCAGCGAGCAACAGATTAGGAAACTCGAAGAAACCGGAGAGGTAGAAAAGTTTCTCACCCTGTATGCACCTTCCAGCGGGTATGTGATTGAAAAAAAGGTACTGCCCGGCCAGAAAATCATGCCCGGCGAGCCCCTTATGGTAGTGGCTGATCTCACCGTAGTCTGGGCAGAAGCAGACATTTATGAATCTGATCTCCCCTACGTGAAGATGGACATGCCCGTAACATTAACGCTTTCCTACTGGCCCGGCAAGAGCTTCCCGGGGAAAGTGAACTTTTTGTATCCCTATCTCGACCCCCAGACCCGTACTATCAAAGCCCGGCTCAATATCGATAATCCTGAACTCCTGCTGAAAGGTGACATGTATGGAGACGCACATCTCAGCTACGGCTTAGGAAACAGGCCTGCAGTGCCGGAATCAGCAGTAATGCAGACCGGAACACACAGCTACGTCTTTGTCGCAGGCGCAGGAGATAAAATCAGTCCCGTTGAAGTCTCCATCGGCACCAGAAGCGAAGGGTTTTTCGAGGTGCTTTCAGGCGTCAAACCGGGAGACCGGGTCGTCACTTCCGCAAACTTCCTGGTGGATTCAGAGTCCTCTCTAAAGGCTGCTCTCCAGGCGGTTACCGGGGGTGGACAATGATAAAAAAGCTTATCGAGTTTTCTGCAAACAACCGCATCCTGGTCATTCTTCTGGTTGCAGTGGCAGTGGTCGCCGCAGTGTACACCATAAAGCAGATCCGGCTGGATGCCATACCCGATCTGTCTGACACCCAGGTCATTGTTTATACCCGCTGGGATCGCAGCCCTGACATCATCGAAGATCAGGTTACCTATCCTATTATTACCGCTCTACTGGGGACCCCCAACATTAAGGCCATTCGCGGTTTTTCCGACTTCGGCTTCTCCTATGTGTATGTTATCTTTCAGGACGGCACAGACATCTACTGGGCACGCAGCCGCGTGCTTGAATATCTTTCTAAAATTCAGGGAAGCCTGCCACAGGGCGCAAAGACTGAAATCGGGCCTGACGCCTCCGGAGTGGGGTGGATTTTTCAATATGCATTAGTGGATAAAAGCGGCACGCACAACCTTGCACAGCTGAGAACTTTTCAGGACTGGTATCTGCGCTATGCTTTGCAGAGCGTTCCCGGCGTCGCCGAGGTGGCAAGCATCGGCGGCTTTCAGAAGCAGTACCAGGTAACCATAGACCCCAATCGGTTACAGAGCTACAAGCTTTCACTCATGGACATAGCGGGGGCAATTAAAAAGAGCAACAATGAAATGGGCGGCAGGCTTATTGAATGGTCAGGCACCGAGTTTATGGTGCGGGGCAAGGGATATGTAAAATCAGTCGCCGACCTGGATAAGGTTGTGGTCAAGACAAATGAAAAGGGCACGCCGGTACTTCTCAGGGATGTGGCCACGGTTTCCCTGGGGCCGCAGATTCGCCGGGGCGTTTTAGACTTCAACGGCGAGGGCGATGCAGTCGGGGGCATTGTGGTCATGCGCCACGGCGAGAATGCGCTGAATGTCATAAACCGCGTCAAGGCAAAACTTGAGGACTTCAAAGCTTCGCTGCCGGAAGGCGTTGAGGTCGTTACCGCCTATGACCGCTCGGAACTCATTCAAAAGTCTATTGACAATCTGAAAGAAGAACTGCTCCTGGAAATGGTCATAGTAAGCCTGGTCATCCTGTTTTTTCTGTGGCACTTCCCGTCAGCCTTGGTGCCCATTATCACCATTCCAATATCTGTGCTTTTGTCCTTTATTCCCATGTATTTATGGGGCATCTCGTCCAACATCATGAGCCTTGCCGGCATTGCCATCTCCATCGGCGTGCTGGTGGATGGAGCCATCGTGGAGGTGGAGAACGCCTACAAAAAACTTGAGTTGTGGCATGAAGGAGGCAGAAAAGGTGACTTCCACCGGATCCGTCTGGAAGCTCTTCTGGAAGTGGGGCCCTCGGTTTTTTTCTCCCTGGCTGTAATCGCCGTCTCGTTTCTCCCTGTCTTTACCCTTGTGGATCAGGAAGGACGGCTCTTTACGCCGCTTGCCTACACCAAGACTTTTGCCATTGCGATAGCCGCTCTGCTGGCAGTGACGCTTGACCCTGCAGTACGCATGCTGTTTGCCCGCATGGACCCGTTCCAGATAAAGCCGCGGCCGCTTGCCTGGATTGCCAATACGCTGCTGGTGGGGAAATATTACCCTGAAGAGAAACACCCGGTAAGCCGCATCCTGTTTAAACTATATGAACGACCGTGCCGGTTTGTGCTTAGACACCCCAAAACAGTTATTGCCGCAGCTGTCATAATTGTTGCAACCTCAGCACCCATCTACCTCAAGCTGGGCCATGAGTTCATGCCGCCCCTCAATGAAGGCACCATCCTCTATATGCCCACAACGCTTCCCGGCATATCAGTAACCCAGGCGCAGAAGCTTCTGGAAACACAGGACCGCATTCTTAAGAGCTTTCCTGAAGTGCTTACAATATTCGGGAAAGCCGGCCGCGCTGAGAGCTCAACTGACCCGGCTCCCTTTTCCATGATGGAAACGACGGTGGTATTAAAGCCCCCATCGGAGTGGCGTGCCAAAGACCGCTGGTACTCATCCTGGGCACCGGGATGGCTTACGTCACTCTTCAGGCATATCTGGCCGGACACCATGTCCTACGAGGATCTCATTAACGAGATGGACCAGGCAATTCAGATCCCCGGCAACACCAACGCCTGGACCATGCCGATTAAGGGCCGCATCGATATGCTCAGCACCGGTGTGCGGACACCTATTGGTATTAAAATTCTTGGTTCAGACCTCAATCAGATTCAGCGTACCGGCGAAGTCATTGAAAAAGTTGTAAAGACTATTCCCGGCACCAGAAGCGTATATGCTGAGCGGGTGGCTGGCGGCTACTTTGTGGATTTCACTCCCCGCCGTGAAACGCTGGCGCGCTATGGCCTGACCATTGAAGATCTGCAGAATGTTATCATGTACGCCATTGGCGGTGAAACCGTTTCCACCACAGTCGAGGGCCGCGAGCGCTATACCATAAACCTGCGCTATCCCCGTGATCTGCGGGCAAACGTAGATCAGCTCCAGCGCAGCCTGGTAACTACGGCGAACGGAGTCCAGGTCCCTATGATCGAGCTTGCGGATATCACGCTCACCTCCGGCCCGAGCATGATCCGCGATGAAAACGGCATGCTTGCCGGCTATGTGTTTGTGGACATAGCCGGCAGAGATGTAGGCTCGTATGTGGATGAGGCCAAAAAGGCCGTTATGCAGAATGTAACGCTACCGACCGGGTATTCTCTTATCTGGAGCGGCCAGTATGAAAATATGCTGCGGGTGCGCGAGCGGCTGAAAGTTGTGGTGCCGGTAACTATTTTCTTAATCTTTCTGCTGCTGTATATGAACACCAAGTCTGCGTTCAAGGCAACGGTAGTTATGCTGGCGGTACCCTTCTCGGTTGTAGGCGCGGTGTGGCTCATGTACGCCCTGGGTTATAATGTATCCATTGCCGCCTGGGTCGGCATGATCGCTCTCATGGGCCTTGACGCTGAAACCGGCGTGTTTATGCTGCTGTTTCTGGACCTGTCGTATGACGAAGCTAAAAAAAATAATAAGCTCAGAAACATGGCTGAACTGCATGAAGCTATCATCCATGGTGCGGTCAAGCGTATCCGACCGAAGATGATGACCGTGGCAGCAGCGTCCATGGGTCTCCTGCCTATCATGTGGTCCATAGGGACAGGGGCTGACGTCATGAAGCGCGTCGCGGCGCCTATGGTGGGTGGACTGTTTACTTCTTTTATCATGGAGCTGTTAGTCTATCCGGCTATATATCTTCTCTGGAAATGGAATACGGAGGTTAAACACTACCAGGATGCAGCATAATAAACGCATTAAATAACTGCAATAAAAATGGTGAACCTATGATATACTATTTTTAAGCCACAGAGCCCACAGAGGTTTGCCCTGTGTTTCCTGAAAAAATAGCCCCTCTATTACAGGGAAACAAAGGTTCTATAATTCCCCTGTGTTCTCTGTGGCATTTTTAATACAGTCGCAGAGTGTAAAAAGAGAAAAAGATAATGGTGGACAGAGAGTAATCGATAAGATGAGCACTTAATCGCTTACTCGATCAATCACTATTATCTATAATCTCTGTGTCCTCTGTGGTAAATTTATAATAATGAGTTAATTATTGAGGAGGAGAAAAATGAAGGACAGAATTACAAAACCGTTATCAGTAAGTATCGCCATCATACTCGGATTTTTTTTACTGCTCAATATTGCTGTTGTGAAAAGTTCTTTTGCCAGGGACGCTCATGTCTATTACACGTGTCCGATGCCGGAGCATGCAGACGTGGTCATGGATAAGCCCGGCAAATGCCCGAAGTGCGGCATGGATCTGGTGGCAAAGAAAAAAGAAGCGGCAATTACCTATACCTGCCCTATGCATCCGGATGTGGTCTCGGATAAGCCCGGCAAGTGCCCGAAGTGCGGCATGGACCTGGTGCCCATGAAGGAAGGGAAAAAATAAAGGGAGATAAAGCAAAGAGGCGAAAGAGGCAGAGTGGATTAAGACTCTGTCTCTTTTTTTTATGAATGTTTTTATGATGAATTACGAGGTGGTGTAGAGCTGCAAGAAAAAACAAAAACGGCTGACCGATGGTGTTGCGTCAGTCAGCCGTTCAAATTATTATCGCCCGGGATTTATAGCAACGCTTGCTACCAGTGACGGCCGTAGCCCTGATGGCTGTAGTGGGAATAATGATGATGGCCCCCGCCGTAATACATGACGTTGACTCCGCCCAGCATGTAATACGGGGCATACCAGAAACCTCCGTACATCGGCGGCGGTGCATATATCACAGGGGCAGGAGCGTATACGACCGGCGGCGGTGCGTATATAACCGGTGGTGGAGCATAAACTGCCGGCGGCTGATAGTACGGTTGTGGAGAAGAAGCAACACGGGGAGGAGGCGGTGGCGTAAATGCCGCCCCGAGAGCTGCACCGGCTACGGTTCCTATCGCTGCAGCCGTGCCGACATTGCCATGAGTAACTGCCGCAATGCCCGCTCCGACTGCTGCACCGGCCAGTCCATAGCCTGCTGCGTTTGCCGCCATGTTACGCTGATACTGATAGTCCATGCCAGCGCACGCACTTATGAGTACCACTGAACAGAGGAGGAGCATTATCTTGTTCATATATACCTCTCTTTTCTAATTAGCCGTTTTAATGTAATAAATTATATGAGAGAACGTGCGGGGTGTCAATCAGAATCTATGGGAAGTGGTGTTCTTATAAGAAATAAACTTACTTTTTAATCTTTTTCATATGCACTTTTGTTCCCTCAGTTTTATTTTCATTGGTATTAGCTGCAGGAAGGGCTAAACTGCTTTGTGCGAACCTTGCTTTAGCCAGATCAATAACCTCATGGAGTTTCTTTTTTAGTAATTCTCGGGATGGCAATTCGGTAAGATATGCTGCTACGCGAATGCCACTTTTACTCAATTTTCAAGTGTACGAGTCATCGCTCAACACGGCACATCTCTGCATAGAAATCTCTTTTAAGTGGGTCGTCCAGATAAATGATCTGCCGAAGATGAGTCCAGCTTAATTGTGCACTCAGTGCGTGCACAATCTTTTCTTCAGAAAACACTTCTGCCAATCTCATCATATACCATCTGATTACTCAGATTTTCTTTATATCTCTGAAAAGTTTTTGCTTGCTTTCATCTATCATTTCACCGGTAATATCCCCGGCGCGCACACTTCCAAAGAGCGAGGGCTTTGCTTTTTTGACAGTCTTTCTGGCGGCTGAGCCGTGCAGTATATCTCTTTTTAGCTTTGCATGCTTTCGCTCTAATAAATCAATGCGCTTTAAAACTATGCTTATATCTGTATGCCCATTCATTTATAATATCCTCTTTTGCAATGCCTTTTTAAAAGGCCGTTTTGCATAGTCGCAGATAGCTATGAGTGAGGTGCTTTCTTTATATTAAGGGAATATTTTGTTTTTGCCTTTTCTGCCTCTGAGCGAATGCGTGCAAGTTTTTCCTTGTCAGTCATATTCTTCATCTCTTCGTAGATAATCTCCTGAATCTCATGGATTTCCCTCAAAGGTGTTGGCTCTTTATACATCTTCAATTACCTCCAATGGAGAATAAATTTCTATCTCCTTATATCCCAGGAGTGCATTTATCCCAGTTACTTCCCTTTTTGTTTTCAGTTTCACTATGTGTTTATAATTCCAGCTTACTATTACGTCTAAATTATTTACTGATGCTATGGCAATATGAAGAGCGTCGTCTTCATATTTTGCAGGAATAATACCCTGCTCTATATATTTTTTCGCCAGGAACTGGGAGTTTTCATCTACGGGGAGTTCTATCAAATTGACGCTATTGATTACCTCCCTCAATTTCATTGCTACTTCTGCAGGAGCCCTGGATATTTCAAGCACTACGATTTCTGAAATATATGCTTCATATTTTTCTGTTTTAATCTCGTCCAGTAATTTTAGGGTTACATCTTTTTCAAAAGGAACATCCCCGGCTCTGGCAAAATTAAATATAGAAGTGTCCAAATATAATTTAAGCTTTTTCATATAACCTTATTATAGCATATAATTCGAATCTGGAACTCAGGAAAATACTTTTTGTCATCCAGGGAATCCGCGTTTATCTGCGTCCTGTAATTACCCGATCTTCTCCCACAAGCGCCACTTGAGACAATAGGTTGCTGATGTTGGCTTTCTGCTTTTATCAACCAGGCAGGAAAATTTACCGGCAGAGGCTTTGATATAAAACGGCTTGTAATTTCTGAACTCTATATCCCGCTCCCCTCCCCAATATGAGCAGGTAGCACATTTCTTTTCAGTTATTTTATAAGGAGCAGATGAAGACATAATAATGATTAAAACTTCTAATTCATCTCCTTCACAATTGATTCAACCTTGGCTCTTATTTCATCAAGCTTTTGTTTTGCTTCCTTTGCTTTATTAATAATGCTTTCTGATTCTAGTTTTTCCTTGTGTTTAATGGCATCGTTGTAAAGCGTCTCTTTTTCTTTATATAAACTTAGAATTTCACTAGTTGTGTTTTTATAAACAAGATTAAAAATATCGTCCTTTTTATTTTCTATATCATTCATTCTATTATTTAAAGCAGTCTCAACTTCATTACCAATTTTATCTAAATTATCTTTTATTGAGGCAACAATTTTATCTTTTGATAATTTAGCCCCCAAAAGAAAACCAGCTAACCCCAATGGGGCCAAAGGAGTGAAGTGAAGAATAGCTAGCGATAATGCTAAACCCACCCCGGAAGCACCAGCTGCTATAAATCCAAGATCACCAGTGTCAATAATAATGTTTTCGATAGAGATACCCTTACCAAAATCAAGGTCTATCATCTCTCTTAGGGCGGCTTGGCGAAGGTTCAGTTTTGCCTTCATCTCAGTGATCAGAGAGTTTACACCCCCGGCAAAATTTTTAACTATTTTTTC
>CAIYCZ010000099.1 GCA_903924805.1 uncultured delta proteobacterium
AAATTAAAGAAATTATTAAAACTGGAAAATACACTGGATACAATTTTAGCAAAATTAAAAAGATAATGTTAAAACATGCTCGATTGCTTTGGAAATCAAAAAAAGAAAAAGGTGGGCTTGTTGAGAAAATTTCAGATTGCTTGCTTGGTGCAGTACGTGCGTAGCGATTCATAATTAAAAAAAAAGCGCATCCGCTGATGCGCTTTTCCCTGTTAACTTTTATCCCTATTTAACAATTATGCGACTCTTTCGCGACTTTTTTTCAAACTCATTCAGTGCCTCTAAAAATTTTGGCACATCGTTATTTCGAAACTGAATAATTTTTTCCTCTGTTTTCCCCTTTGCTTTTGAAGTCATTTGAGCTAACAGGTCTCTTCGGCTTTGTTCAAATGTCATAGTAGCCCTTGGTTTAGACATTTTTTTCCCTCCAGTAGCTATTAATGCATTTGATTGGTTTAATTTAGCCATGATTCTCTATATATATAGACTAATAGTCAGTGTCAAGCAAAATAAGCTTAAATAAATAATAACTAAATTAATCTTAAAATGCAATACATGTGTTGGAATACTGTGGAGAAGAAAAATGGAAATACAGGGACACTTGCCCTATTGTTTAAAAGAAGGTGACAGATTTATTTTTCCCTCTAGCGGCAGATCGTTCTTTCCGCTCACCATAACCGGCACCATATTCTCGCCTGCCGCAATAGGCATACGGATTATTGAGCCAGTACAACAGCCACTAATTATACCCCTCTTTAAGATTGCCGCGTCGCCTGCTTACGCATTTTCCTCGCAATGACAATTAACTTTTGTTGTTCACTATAGATTTTGGTTTAATGCGCTGAGTATATGATTAAAAATTTGGGGTGTCAAAGAAAAAGGCAAGCTATATAGATTACTTCGGATAACCATGGGTGCCTTTTAGCTTGCTAAAGAGAGGCTCGTGTGGTAAAAATTTTTCCTTACGTAATTCTGCTGCAAAAATCCCCCTCAGTCCCCCTTTTTAGAAAGGGGGAAGTAACTGTTTTTGGGTTAAGGTTATTAGAGTTATGGACAAGTTATATACTCCTCATGCGATTGAAGAAAAGTGGCAGCGGTACTGGGAAGAGAATAAGTCCTTCAAGGTAGCAGAAGACCCGCACAGGAAAAAATATTACCTCCTTGAGATGTTCCCCTATCCATCGGGGCGCATCCACATGGGGCATGTGCGAAACTATACCATCGGCGATGTGCTGGCGCGGTTCATGGCCATGCGCGGCTACAATGTGCTGCATCCCATGGGATGGGATGCCTTTGGCATGCCTGCTGAAAACGCCGCGATCCAGAGCAACACCCACCCCCATGAGTGGACCTATAAAAACATTGATACCATGCGCAGCCAGCTCAAGCGCATGGGATTCAGCTATGACTGGGACCGGGAGCTTGCGACCTGCGACCTCATGTACTACAAGTGGGAGCAGTGGCTGTTTTTGAAAATGCATGAACGGGACCTGGTGTTCCGCAGGAAATCGTTTGTAAACTGGTGCGAATCCTGTCAGACCGTGCTGGCCAACGAGCAGGTCGAAGGAGGCCTGTGCTGGCGATGCAAAAAAGAGGTGACCCAGAAGGAGCTTGCCCAGTGGTTTTTTCGCATTACCCGCTATGCTGATGAACTGCTGGAATCACTGGATAAACTTACCGGCTGGCCCGAGCGCGTGCTCACCATGCAGCGCAACTGGATCGGCAGAAGCTATGGCACGGAGATAGATTTTGCAGTGGAACATTCACCGGAGAAAATAACGGTCTTTACCACCCGGCCTGATACGCTCTATGGTGCAACCTTCATGAGCCTGGCGCCCGAACATCCCCTGGCACGTAAGCTTGCAGAGGGCACGCCCCGGCACGCAAGCGTACAGTCTTTTATCGAGCGGATTTTAAAACAGGACAAGTTGGTGCGCTCCTCTGAAGACCTGGAGAAAGAAGGCATATTTACCGGAGCCTGCTGTATCAATCCCGTGACGGGATTCAGAATGCCCATCTATGTGGCAAATTTTGTGCTCATGGAGTATGGTTCCGGTGCGGTCATGGCAGTGCCGACCCATGACCAGCGTGACTTTGAATTTGCCAAAAAATACGGGCTTGATTTCATTGTCGTCATCCAGCCTGAGGGTGAAACCCTTGACCCGAAGACCATGGCATGCGCCTATGTGGATGAGGGGGTCATGGTCAATTCGCAGCAGTTTGACGGCATGAAAAACAGCGAAGCCATGGAGAACATAACCCGCTACCTTGAGAAACAGGGCTGTGGGAAAAAAGCCGTACATTACCGGCTCAAGGACTGGGGAATTTCCCGGCAGCGCTACTGGGGGAACCCCATTCCCATTATTTATTGTGATGCCTGCGGTATTGTGCCGGTGCCGGAGAAGGAGCTGCCCGTTGTGCTGCTGAAGGATATTACTATTACCGGTAGCGGGCAGTCGCCTCTTGCCAGCTGCCCTGAATTTGTCAATACCGTTTGTCCGCGCTGCGCCCGGCCAGCCAGACGTGAAACCGACACTATGGACACCTTTGTTGAATCATCATGGTACTTTGAGCGCTATGCCTGTCCTGAGTACGATAGCGGGCCGCTTGATGTGCAAAAGGTAAAGTACTGGATGCCGGTTGACCAGTATATCGGCGGTATTGAGCACGCGGTGCTGCACCTGCTCTATGCCCGGTTTTTTACCAAGGTGCTAAGAGATCTGGGACTGGTTCACGTGGATGAGCCGTTTGTGAACCTTCTCACCCAGGGGATGGTATGCAAGGAAACCCAGCGCTGTGAAACGCACGGCTGGCTCTATCCCGAAGAAGTGCACAACGGCACCTGTAAACACTGCAGCGCGCCGGTTCAGGTCGGGCGAACGGAAAAGATGTCCAAGTCAACCAGAAACGTAGTTGACCCTGAACAGCTCATTCAGAAATACGGGGCAGACACGGCACGGCTCTTCTGCCTGTTTGCTTCCCCTCCGGAAAAAGACCTCGAATGGAGCGATCAGGGGGTAGAGGGCGCATACCGCTTTCTGTACCGGGTGTGGCGGCTTGTGGCAGAGCACCGGGATAATCTCATACAAGCACTGCCTGTTTCAGATGAACAGGTGATTGATACGATAATAAAAAACCTGAGACGTAAAACTCACCAGACTATAAAAAAAGTTACCGATGATATTTTTCAGCGATTTCATTTCAATACGGCTATCAGTGCGGTAATGGAACTGGTTAACGAGCTCTATCAGGGTGCTCCCCTTGCAAGGGAAAGCACGGCTTCACGGGCTGCGTTCCGGGAAGCGATTGAAGCGGTCATTCTGCTTCTCTCACCCATGGTTCCCCATGTCTGTGAAGAGCTGTGGAGCGAGCTTGGCAATAGAGACAGCATCAGCAAGACGCCCTGGCCTTCATATGATGAAGCGATAGCAGAGGCAGAGGAAGCGGTAATTGTGATCCAGGTCAACGGTAAGCTGCGCGGACAAATTACCGTCAACGCCAAAGTTTCTGAAAATTATATTAAGGAGCAGGCGCTTGCCTGTGAAAAAGTTCAGCCCTGGATCTCCGGGAAACAGATCAAAAAGGTGATAACCGTTCCCGGCAAACTCATAAACATTGTAGTTGGGTGAAGATGCCAATGAAACACAGTATCTGGACAGTTCTTTTTTTAGTAGCCGTGCTTGGCGCAGCAGGATGTGGCTATCATCGTGCCGGTACCGCCAATCCCCTGCTTGCCGGCATTAATACCATTGCCATCCCGTATTTTAAAAATGACACGTTCGAAGCAGGCCTTGAGTCGGTATTCACCAGGGCTTTTGCAGATGAGTTCATACAGAGCAAACGGCTCCGGGTGGTACCGATTGATGCTGCGGATGTGATCCTGCGGGGAACGCTTAAATCCTTTAGAGAAGAAATCCTTTCCTATGACCGCGATGATAAAGCCATGGAGTATCGGGTGGAGGTGACCCTTAATCTCTCCCTTGAAAGACGGGAGAGCGGGGAGATCTTATGGAAGAGGAAGCGGCTCATGCACAATGAGGAATATTCGGTAAGCACTGATATTGTGGTTTCAGAGACAGCAAAAAGTGTTGCCCTGGGGAAAACAGCAAAAGACCTGGCAAAACGGGTCCATGAAAGTATAATCCAGGGTTTTTAGAAGCTTGCATAATGGGTAACCATCCAGTCCTATATCCAAAGAATAACAACACAACGTCCAAATACTAAATCAGAATTTCTAAATCCGAAACAAATTCAAATAGCAAAATCCAGATCTCAAAACTTATTTTATCCATAACAATGTTTCAGATTTTCAGCAGTGGTGTTTTGGATTTGGTGCTTAGAAATTATTATGGTTGGTTCGCTGAGTCAGCAAGAGCTAAAAAAGCAGATCGCTGCCGGGAATATAGCCCCGCTCTACTATTTTTACGGTGAAAACGGCTACCTCGTAGAAGAGACCATTAGCGTACTGCAGGCTCGTCTCCTTGGAGCAGCGGCTTCTGAATTTGACTGCAGCAGCTTTGATGCAGAGATACATGATCCGTCAGAAGTGCTCAATGCAGCGCAGACCATGCCGCTTCAGGTCCCCAAACGCCTCGTCGTAGTAAAACGGGCGGATGCTTTTACTGCCGCACAGTGGGAGCAGTTTCATCGCTATGTTACAAAGCCTTCGACGCGGTGCTGTCTTATATTTGCCGCAGCGAAGCTTTCCCTCAAGGGGAAACTGCTGAGCCTTTTTCAGGAGCATGGCGTTACCGTCTTGTTTGAGAACCCCAGACAGGAAACGATTGCCACGGTTATCAAAGCTGTTTTAGCCGGATACGGAAAGAAGGTTACTGCTGATGCGTTGCCTGCCATGGTTGAGATGATAGGGACCGACTCCCAGGCCATACACCGTGAGCTTGAGAAGCTTGCCCTGTACTGCGCGGATAAAATGATGATAGGAAAAGAGGATGTTGAAGCCGTGCTGTCAGGAGTAGAGCAGCAGACAGTATTTCAACTGGTGGATGCAATAGGCCACGGTCAGACTGAGACATCCCTCAAACTTTTAAATGCGCTGATTGGCACGGGAATGGATCCCTTACCAATCCTCGGGATGATTGCACGCCAGCTCAGGCTGCTTGCTTTTACCCGGGAAGCGGTGCAGCGGGGGGATACGGTGTTTCAGATAGCCCCTGCTATTAATGAGTTCAACAGAAAGCTCAGTAAGGGAAAAGGTACTATCCCGCAAAGGCAGATTGAGAACTTCATGCGACAGGCCAAGCGCTGGCCCCTTGAAAGAATCGGCAGGGCTCTTGAAGAAATTTCTCTGGCGGACATGCGGCTTAAATCAAGCCGCATTGAGAAGCAGATTATATTAGAGCAGCTTATTTTTCAGCTTTAAGTATACGTTGCTACCCTGCCTTGAGCATGGTATTTACTCTCTTGGTAAGCCGGGAAATTTTCCGTGAAGCTGTCTTCTTGTGAATAACGCCCCGGGAGGCTGTTTTTGCAAGGGTGGCTATGGTTTCTCGCAGAGCACCCGGAACTGCTGATTTATCTGTACCTTCTGCAGCAGCAAACAGGGACTTGACGCTCGTCTTCATCTTGGAGCGGATCACTTTATTGCGCAGTTTTCTTTTTTGATTTTGCCGGTTTCTTTTAAGTGCTGATTCGTGTGTTGCCAATGGTTTCTCCTTTACCGTTTAATGAGCTTTAGCGAGTTATAGTAAACATTTTTATCTGTACTGTCAAGCCTTTATATGGAAATCTGCTATACCTGTTTTTTAACGCCGTTTGGCTGGTCTGGCATTGTTAAAGGATCTGCGGGGATTCTTAGAATTTTTTTGCCTGAACCTGAAAAGCGCGCTCTTGAAGATAAAATGCAATCACACTATCCGCTTTTTTCTGTATATGAACCAGATGCATTTTCCCGGGAGGTAGAAGCCCTGAGCACGTACTTTTCTGGAGGTGGCCTCTATTTCCCTTTTAAACTTGACTTGTCGGGTGCAACTGCCTTTCAAAAACAGGTGTGGAAAGCGGTGCAGGGGATACCGTATGGTCAGGTAAGAACCTACCAGTGGATATCCAGACGGATAAAGAACCCCGGCTCAATGCGCGCCGTGGGAAACGCTCTTGGCAGAAACCCCGCTCCCATAGCCATTCCCTGCCACCGGGTTATACGGACAGATGGAGGGCTGGGAGGGTTTTCGGCAATCATGGGAACGAGTCTCAAGCAGGCTTTGCTGAAGCTTGAGGGGGTTATCTTTGATAACAGCATACCTTTGGATTAAAAATAGCCGGTTCATGAGGAGAACGTGATACATGACAGACTATCATATTGACTGGAATGCCGTAGAACAGGAAGCGGCGGGTCTGTTGAGCCGATACATTCAGATTAACACCATAAATCCTCCCGGCAATGAGTTGGAGGGTGCCTTGTTTTTAAGGGAGATTTTAGAAAAAGAGGGCATTGCCTGTGAGGTATATGAATCTGCTAAAGGCCGCGGAAACATTATTACTCAGTTCCGCGGTGAAAGCAGTATCCCGGATATACTGCTTCTTCACCATATTGATGTTGTTCCTGTTGAGGAAGCTACGTGGGACCACCCACCCCTTTCAGGAAGGGTTATAAACGGCGAAATCTGGGGCAGGGGGGCACTTGACTGCAAGTCCCTGGGTATTATGGAACTCATGGCTTTTATGCTGCTGAAGCGCCAGGGCCGCTGCCCTGAACGGCGCATGGTGCTTGCAGCAACCGCCGATGAAGAGGCCGGCAGTACCTGGGGGGCAGGATGGCTCATGCAGCATGCTCCTGAAAAGCTTAAAGCCCGGTATGTAATAAACGAGGGCGGGGGGCTGGGCTTAAGCACGAAACACAGTAACCTTCACTTCTGTCAGGTTGCCGAAAAAGGCGTATGCTGGGTAAGGATTGTTTTTACAGGTAACCCCGGCCACGCGTCTCTGCCGCACGACAGCAACTGCGTGGTTGAGATGGCTAAAGCAATAGAGGCTGTCTCCCGGTACCAGTCGCCTGCCGTAGTCACACCGCCTGCAGAAAAGTTTATTCAAGGCATTGCCGGTGAACAGGACTTCATGCCTGCCGAAGAATTTTTAGGTATTTTGAGCAGCCAGCAGAGTACTGCCATTATTGATAAAATACCCGAGAGGATTCTCAGACAGGTTCTCAATGCGTCCCTGAGAAATACCTTTACCCCGACAGTAACAAAAGGCGGCAGCAAAACCAATGTCATACCCGGCGAATGCTTTTGTGAAATTGACTGCCGGATGCTGCCGGGCTCAACACCTGAGGAAATTCTGGAGACGCTTGATAAAATTCTGCAAACCAGAGGGTGCAGAGGCTTTACCATACAGGTTCTGCATACCTCTCTTCCTGCTGAATCGCCGCTGGACACACCGCTATACCGTGTTCTTGAAACCAGCTTAAAACACCATGACCCCAGGGCAAAGATTATCCCCTACATGTCCTCCGGAGCTACAGATTCGCGTTTTTTCAGGGAGCAGGGTATTATTGCCTATGGCATGCAGATGGAATCATCCCTTGTGTCTATGGAGCGCGTGCATGGGCACAACGAGCGCATAACGATAGAGAACCTTACCATGGGTAGTAAGGTTCTCTATGATACCGTACGAGCATTTTGCAGCTGAGGTGACATGAAGGGAACGGGTAAGCACGTCCCGAAAGAAGCAGCACTTTTTAATTGACTTATAAAGCGTTTCCTTTAAAAATGAACAGGAATAAACACGCAGAGAATGTTCTCTGTGTCCTCTGAGGTTATTTTTCAAACAATGAGGTGGAGCTATGATTGGGAAACAGATCCGTTTAGAGCGCATCATAGATAGAAATTCACGAAAGAGTGTTATTATCCCCATGGATCACGGGGTAACGATTGGCCCTGTCCCCGGACTTATTGATATGAAAAAGACCGTTAATGCTATTGCCGAGGGTGGAGCAAATGCGATAGTGATGCATAAAGGGTTAGTCGCTAACGGCCACCGGGGAAGCGGGAAGGATGTGGGTCTCATAATCCATTTATCTGCCAGCACCAAACTGGCACCGGATCCCAATGCTAAAATGCTGGTGTGCTCGGTTGATGAGGCTATCAGGCTTGGTGCTGATGCGGTCTCTATTCATGTGAATATCGGCGCAGATGATGAAAAGGATATGCTGAAGGATCTGGGCCACATTGCGCGGGAGGCATATAACTGGGGGATCCCGCTTCTTGCCATGATGTACACCCGGGGCAAAAAAATAAAAAATGAATTTGACATAAGTGTCGTCAAGCACGCGGCGCGGGTTGGTGCGGAGCTTGGCGCAGATATCGTTAAAGTGTCCTATACCGGGTCTCCGGAAACATTCACGGAGGTTGTTGACGGGTGTTTTGTTCCCGTTGTCATAGCCGGCGGGGAAAAGATGGAAACCGATGAAGATATTCTTACCATGGTACGGGGCTCCCTTGATGCTGGCGGCGCCGGTGTTTCAATAGGCAGAAACGCGTTTCAGCATCACAGCCCGGAGCGGATAGTACGGTCAATCAGCCGGATGGTGCATGAAAATTACTCTGTTAAAGAGGCGCTTAAAGTTCTCAAGGATAGAAAATGAAAGAGGTCTGGGTAAAAGCCGATCCGTGGAACAAGGATCTTGCCATCACCGCCCTGGAGAGCGGCGCTGATGCACTGGTGGTCCCACCCGGCTGCAGCAGCGAGGCGAAAAAGCTTGGCGTTATCCGCACCATTGCAGATGACGGAGATTTAAGACCCGGGAAAGATGTCTTTTGTGTTGAGATAGCGTCAAAAAAGGATGAACAAAAGATAGCACAGCTTGCCCCCGATAAACCGGTTATTATAAAAACCAGCGATTGGACTATCATTCCTCTTGAAAATATCATTGCTCAGAGACACAACATTTTTTTGGAAGTGTCATCGCTGGGCGAGGCTCAAACAGCTATGGGGATTCTTGAACGGGGCGTGGACGGGGTCGTCATTAACTGCAGGGACGATGCAGAGCTGAAGAGAATTATAAAAGCTCTTAAAGAAGAATCTGAAAAAATAAGCCTTGTGGAGGCCGAAATTACCCGCGTGTTCCCACTAACCATGGGAGACCGTGTGTGCATTGATACCTGTTCCTCAATGGGCACAGGCCAGGGAATGCTTATCGGAAACAGCAGCAGCGGCATGTTTCTGGTTCATTCAGAGTCTGTCGAAAACCCGTATGTTGAGCCTCGGCCATTCCGGGTCAACGCCGGCCCTGTTCATGCCTATGTGCGGATTCCCGGTGGCAGGACCCGCTATCTGTCTGAGCTTAAAGCAGGAGATGCCGTCATCATTGTGAATTTCGACGGAAAGACCGAGCAGGCGGTAGTGGGAAGGGTTAAAATCGAAAAGCGGCCGCTGGTTTTTATTGAGGCACGTGTTCAGGGCAAAGTTTTTTCCGCAATTCTGCAGAATGCAGAAACCGTACGCCTGACCTCAGCAGACGGTAACCCTGTTTCAGTTGTTGATCTTGCCGAAGGCAGCAAAGTTCTCATGTTCATAGAAGAGGCGGGAAGGCATTTCGGCATGAAGGTGGAAGAGACCAT
>CAIYCZ010000100.1 GCA_903924805.1 uncultured delta proteobacterium
CTCTGTAACTCTTCCAAAGTGATTGAGAAAACTAATTTGTCCTTTTCTGTTGTTTTCATTTTCTAAAGATATTTAATTAATGAGAGCATTAAACGCAGAAACATCAATTCCAATAGCGTGTATTCCAAGTTCACAAGATTGCACCATTGTTGTTCCACTACCGGAAAAAGGGTCAAGAACGATATCACCTTTTTTGAAGCAGGCTTCTTTTTTGAAATTGTCTGTGTGGCTGTCAAGAAAATACTCTACAAGTTGCGGAATAAATTTGCCCTTGTAAGGATGAAGCCGGTGAACATGCTTTGTTGTTTCGGCTTCTTTGTATTGGTCAAAAGATAACGCCCAGTTTAAATCCCCACCAAGCTGGTCTTTCCATGAAAGTTCTCTGTGCCCGTTGTAAGATTTGTAGTAGTTGGTTAATTCCTGCTTGGAAACTTGAGTTGTTCCATTGCTTCCGATTTTCTTAATGCGTCCATATTGAATGAGGTAAGAAATATTTGAGCTTGTTACGTTCTTGCCCAAATGTTCCGTTGCCCATTCACTGGCTTCTTTTATAGTGAATAATTTATCAGTCTCTATCATTTTCAACCTCTATTTTATAGGACATAATAACATTTCTGTGGCCAAAAATCATCACAAACATTATAATTACATCTGTTATTTTCCATTGAACTGTATAAGTGTTTCAATTGCAACTTTTAATATGCCCACAAAATCCGAAAATCCTGGGACTGGTTTTTTAAAATACAGGACAAGTGTCCCTGTATTTTAGTGGAAGATTTTATATTTGCAATCCTGAACATCTGACTTCGGCGAGCTCAGTCGAGCCGCGTTCATCCGCGTCCGGTATTATGTTTTCTTAATGCCGCCAAACGCTGTCTCCCGCGTTCCCTCCGGCCTCCAGGCGGGAGAGATAACGCCCGCATGCTGATAGCGGTTGAGCAGGCTTCCCCAGGTTAGCGCAAAATCTCCGAACCGGTTGTTTACCGCATCCATGGCCGCAGTGATTGCCTGCCAGCGCTTCTCCGTGGGGAACAGGGGAACCTGCCCGGAATTTTTGCTCAGGTTTGAAAGGCTTACCCCGAGGAGCCGGACTGCCTGCTGCAGGCGAAAGGAGTTAAGGATATTTTTTGCCGTGCGGTAGAGTTCAAGGCTTCCCTGGATGGGTTCACGGAGCGAATGCTGCCGGGAAAACGTGGTGAAGTCCGCATAGCGGACCGTGAGCGACACGGTTCTTCCGCAGAATCCGCTGCGCCGCACCCTTCTGCCCACCATTTCAGAAAGCTGGAGGAGATATGCCTCAAGCAGTTCTTTGCGTAAAATATCCCGGCTGAATGTCATGCTGTGGCCTATGGACTTTGCCTCAGGCGTCTTCTCCAGGGGAACCACCGGGCTTTCATCTTCTCCTCTGCCCATACGGTGCAGCACTTCGCCGATTATTCCAAAGTGATGCCTGAGCAGCACCGGGTCTGCCCTTCCCAGTTCCCCGCAGGTGTGTATCCCGAGGACGGCAAGCTTTCTTTCCACCTGTGCGCCGATGCCGCAGAGTTTTCCGACCGGCAGTTTTTCCAGAAAACCCGGAACTTCACCGGCACTGATCTCCAGCAGCCCGTCCGGTTTGTGTAAATCACTGGCAAGCTTTGCCAGCAGTTTGTTTGGCGCGATGCCGCTGGAGCAGGTAAGACCAAACAGTTTTAAAATTTTTTCTTTTATGCAGTGCGCTATGGCACGGGCTGAGCCGAAGAGCTTGAGCGACCCGGTCACGTCCAGGAAAGCCTCATCCACGGAGAAGACCTCAACAAACGGAGTAACGTCACGGTACAGTGCTACAAGCTGCGCGCAGGTGTCGGTGTATTTGGTGTTGTTTCCCTCGACAAGGATAATCTCAGGGCAGAGCCGCTGTGCCGCAACGACCGTCATGCCGGTCTTCACTCCCCGGGGGCGCGCCTCATAGGAAGCAGTGGTAACCACTGTCCTTGCTCCCGAGCCGATTACGCCAATGGGTTTGCCCCTCAGGCGGGGGTTGCACTGCTGCTCTACCGAGGCAAAAAATGCATCCATGTCAAGGTGCATTATGGTTTTTTCGGTCACGGCGCTGCATCCTCAACTGCTTCGAGTTTCCAGAAAAGCCGTTCCGGCTGAAACACCAGGTCATAGAGGTTAATGCCGTCGCTTACCGAGAAATGGTGAAAAAGAGACTGTCCGACATTCTCTTTCCAGGAATAGGTAACTTCCCGCACCTTTATTTTTTTGCCGTGATAGAGAAACCAGCGGGGGAGTACCCCTGCTTTCTTAAAGACAGCCCCTACCTGGACCGGCTCATCGAGATAAACTACCATAATAGTTTTCCTCCTTTCCAAAACCAAACCACAGGATACAAATACAAAAGTTGCAGAGTTTAGGAGTTACGAGTTAAGAGTTTTTTAACTCCGACACTCCTCGACTCCATAACTCTCTCACTCTCTGTGGTTTATAAAGTTTCTAAGATTCCAGGCGGCGGATGATGCCTACCACCTTTCCTATAATGCTCACGTCTGCCCGGCCCTCTTTGATAATGAAGGGCTCCATGGCGGAGTTTGCCGGCTGCAGGCGAACTCCGCCATGTTCCCGGAAAAAGTATTTGACGGTTGCCTCATCACCTATGAGCACTGCAGCGATTTCTCCCTGTTCGACCTGAGTCTGGGGACGGACCAGGGCAAGGTCTCCATCAAGAATGGATGCCTCGACCATGCTGTCTCCCTGCACTCTGAGGATAAAAGTATCCTCCCCCCGGGCAATGGATTGATCTATGGCAAGGCTTCCTTCAATGTTTTCAACAGCAAGCAGCGGGATGCCGGCCCGGATGGTTCCTACCAGGGGAACCATCCGGGTACGTGCTTCTGACCGTGCGCCCAGAATTTCAATAGCACGGGAGCCTCGGGCAGTTTTGCGGATATAGCCCTTGCGCTCCAGTATATCGAGGATTTTTTTTGCGCCGTGGGGCCCTGACATGCCAAGAACAGAGGCAATTTCCCGTACTGTTGGGGGATAGCCGGACTCGACCAGATGTTTTTTCAGAAAGTTAAAAACCCGCTCCTGTTTTACGGTAAGCTTTTCTTTCATGTCAGGAAATAACCCCTCCCCCTGACCCTCTC
>CAIYCZ010000101.1 GCA_903924805.1 uncultured delta proteobacterium
AAGCCTTTTAATCCGTCTGAATTCTTCCATATATTTTTATCCTATTCTCATGAGTCATATAGTTAAAGGCAAAAGCATGAATTACAAATGTCAAAATCCAAATGACCAATGAATGCCAAAATCTAAATACCAAATATGATGCTTAGATATTTTGAACTTTGGCATTTGATATTTATTTGAACTTTGGATTTTGAACTTTGAAATTTCCCTCTTCACCTTTTTCCCTTTTCACCTCTCCATAACAAGGCTTAAGAAAATACCTTACCTTATCAGCGCTGTCAAGCACCGCATCACCTGTCCTCTATCTTTTTACACATGTTCACAAACCCATGCGCAAAGGCAGGGTTTGAAGCAAAGTGCAGGTGAATATAGCTCGCAACCACCGTATCGATTGTATAACCTTCTGAAAATGCCGGACGGCCTTTTCGCGGCACAGCCCGGTAGCACCGGGTTATGCTCTGCGGCATTTCCGAAATATCCGAGTAATGGAATTCATGTCCCCTCACCTTTTCTCCCTGCGCCAGGAAAGGGCATTCTTTTTGCGCTTCTATTTCAACATACCCGAGTCTCTGCAGCTGTCCGCGCATCCGTGCCTCTGCAGGGAACAGGCCGGACATGGCATGACGTATGCCGTCCTGATCGACAAGAGCGTTGAGCAGATATAAAAACCCTCCGCATTCAGCATAAACAGGCTTCCCTGACTTACAGAAGGCAACAACAGCATCGCGCATGGCTTTGTTTTTACTCAGCGCCTGCGCATGCAGTTCAGGATACCCCCCGCCCAGGTAAAGACCGCTGATACCTGAAGGAAGCGCTGCATCATGAACCGGGCTGAAATATTTTATTCGCGCACCACAACCTTCCAGATAATCCAGGTTGTCCTGATAATAGAAGCAGAATGCCTCATCACGTGCCACGCCGATTGTCGTGGCATGATCCGCTGCAGGGACGCCATATGAAGGTGTTTCCCCCTGGCCGGCTTTAACCTCCCCTGCCATGGCAATGATTTTATCAACGGCCACGGTCGTTTCCATCAAGCAGGATAATGAACTTATTTTTTCCAATAAGGCAGTGGTTTCTTCTGCCAGTACCAGTCCAAGATGCCGCTCGGGAATCTCCCATTCACGGTTACGGGGAACATACCCTAACACACCTGCCGTGCATCGCGCCGCAACCCCCTCACTGAGATACCTGAAATGACTGTCTCCGGAGACCCGGTTGAATATAACTCCTGCGATTGCCAGCTGCGGGTCATAGGTCTCATAGCCAAGCACCAGCGCCCCGGCAGTTCTTGCAAAAGCGCTGCCGTCAACAACTAATATCACCGGCAGATGCAGCCACTTGGCAATCTGGGCTGTTGAGCCATTCTCACTGGTGCCGTCATACCCGTCAAACACACCCATAACACCTTCAATCACTGCAATGTCGACGTCTTCAGTATTACGCACAAAAGAAGCCGTGCAGTAATCCCTGCTCATCATCCAGCCGTCAAGGTTCCGTGGCGGCCGGCCACTTATTGCCGCATGGTAGCCCGGATCAATAAAGTCAGGGCCAACCTTGAAGCACTGAACGCGCAGCCCCCTGTCCATAAAGGCTTTCACCAGCGCCAGGGTGAGCGTGGTCTTTCCCACCCCGCTGCGTTCACCTGCGATAACAATTCCCTTTGCCACAATAAACCTTTTTATAATCATAGCAGGCTGTTGAAAAACACCCATCTGCTGCGTTGCGCTCATCCCTCGTCATTGCAGCGTACCGCGAAGTACGCCTCATTCCTCGTGATTTCGCGCGCCTTGCATCTGAATGTTTTTGACCAGCCCGGAAAAAACAACTTTTTCAACAACCTGATAGTAATCTGCATTCTGTCTTCTATTTTAGCACGATACTACAAAGCAGCTGATGCTGGCAACAGAGAAAATGTATGCATAGGCTACTGGTATCAGCTTGCATAAATATAATAAATGAATGCTGCACGCATATCAGATTTGACAATTAGGATAGAATTATGTAGGCTTTTTTGATAGTTCTTACTCCCTAACCCCGGCATCGATTACGGTCTTTTGATGCCCTATGTCTATGAGGTAAACAAATGAGTTTCCTGAATCAATATTTCGAGGATAATGAAAAGGGCGGTCTGTTTCATAAGGTATCTGAGGATTTATCAACAGTGCTTGACACAAACAAACACGTAGAGGACCAATTCATTGCAGCGCGCTCTCATGTTATGGGAGCCATAATAAGCCATGATCCTGAAACCATTGCTGATGCTGAAAAGGTGGTTGTCGAAGTCATCAGGCGGTTTGAAGATAAAAAGCATGGAGGTTATTTCTTAACGGCGGATAAAGACTGGAAGATAATTGATAACCATAAGAATCTCCTGGCAGCCGAGAGCATATTTGGAATACTCATGCACCTGTACGAGGTAAACAAAAAAGATGAGTATCTGCTGAAGGGACTGGATTTTTTAGACCTTCTTTTAGATCGTGCCTGGGATAAGAAACACGGCGGATTTTTTTCCCTCTACCATGATAACTGGGCATGCGCAACAGACAGTAAAGACCTTGCCACCCAGTGCGGCATGCTCCAGCATATGGGAGGTGCCTGGAAGGATGGCATTGATTCACCCTACGCTGTCAGGGCTGAACATGCCAAGAGGAGAGCAGAAGCATTCGCTGATCTCATTCTTGAAAAGGCTGAAGACAAAACCCAGGGGGGTTTTTATACTTCCTTTGCGAGCGACTGGAAGCCGCTTAAAAAGGAAAAAGACATATCCCAGATTGCCTCCCTTGCCCTCACCTTCTACTTCCATTACCATAATATAGGCCCCACCATCTGGGGCCCGCGCAAAGGCAGCCATGCCTACACGGGCCGCCCCTACCCTGCCGCCTATGCTTACCGTGGACCGGCACCGAGCCGTGATCCCGTCAGTCAAAAGGCATACGTCTCAGGGAAAAAAGTGGTGGAAGCTGCAGACTTCATCATTGAAAAGGCATGGGATGCCCAGCAGGGGGGCTTCTACACCACGCTCACTGAGAGTCTCACACCTACTGATGAGACAAAAAATCTTTCCACCCAGATTGCATCTCTCATGGCCTTAAATGTTGCATACCGGCTCACGGGCTTTAAGAGGTTCAGGGAAAAGATCGTCGCGGCGGTCAAGATTGTTGAGGAAAGATGTTTCGATCTACAGAACGGCGGGGCTTACGTCTTCTTTAGCAGGGATTGGAATCCACTATCCCGGGAGAAGATATGCGGCCCCAATCTGTTAATGGGCGGTATCATGAGCATGTTCAACCCAATTATTGATGATAGAGCTGTGACGAGAAATATCCTGAAGCTATGGATAGATCCGCCCGCACAAGCCATACAGAACGGTCAGTCTGCGCATGTTACGGCCACCCTGCAGAATCAGGGCTTTACATCCCTGCAGGTACGGGTTGGCGGGCTGAGCACGCCGACCCGCTGGATGGACCCGCCGGAAATGGTTTTTGCCCTTGCCCCTCATGAAGTTACCTCTTACAAACTGCGCATTACCCCTCCTGACGGAATGCCTCCCGGGGTATATCCGTTTGAACTCACTGCAGCTCCAGTCGGAGAAGTAGGTGAGTACGTATCTGCAGGAGGAAAGGTGATCATAGGATAACGCAGGATGACACGTTATAGCACGTCTGTCTTGGTGCTGCTGGGAGTTGTAGTGTGTATTCTGGCCGGCTGTCAGGGATACCTGCAGACGGCTGCCACATCATTTACCATGCCTGCACTACCGGGGGCATTCTATACCGGCACCGATTCCTGCATCCCCTGCCATGATGATATTTATCGCCAGTATAAGAAAACCATTCACTACCGGCTTGCTTCCGCTGAGCTGAAATGGGCACAGAGAGGGTGTGAAACCTGTCACGGCCCGGGCAGCCTCCATCTAAAATCAAAAGGAGCTGCTAAAGATATCCTGAGCTTTTCCCGCCTGTCAGCCCAGCAAAGCTCCGAAATCTGTCTGCAGTGTCATAGCGGCGGTCCCACCATGGACTGGAGAGCCAATGTTCATGTCCTTAACAATGTCGGATGCAACGACTGCCATAAGTCACACAAAGTCACGGCAGCAAAGATGGTGTACCTCGGCGATCCGGAAATCTGTTTTACCTGTCATCAGGAAAAAAAGGCACAGCTCGTTCTGCCATCCCACCATCCCGTACGTGAAGGAAAGATGAACTGCACAAGCTGCCACAACAACCACGGTTCAGAAAATAATAATCTGAACAAGGATACGCTCAATGACCTGTGCCAGAACTGCCATGCAGAATACCAGGGGCCATTTGTTTACGAGCATGCACCGGTTGTTGAGGACTGCAGCATCTGCCACGAACCGCACGGTACCATTGCCAACAACCTGTTAGTGCAGAATGAGCCGTTTTTATGCCTCCGCTGTCATAAGGGGCACCGGGAAAATCCGCAGACCGGCCCTCACCCGACTGTTCCGGCGCTGCTGACCTCCTGCACCCAGTGCCACGCGCAGGTTCATGGAAGTGACCTGCCCGCGCAGCTCAAAGGGGGAGGACTTACGAGATAACGTTCTATTGGTGAAGAGGTGAAAAGGTTAAGAGGTAGGACAGGCGTCCCGCCTGTTACTATTGCCTATTGCCTACTGCCTATTGCCTATCGGTAAGTGGGTGAAGAAGAAGGGGCCAAGGGTTCAAGGATTCGAGGGGTCAAG
>CAIYCZ010000102.1 GCA_903924805.1 uncultured delta proteobacterium
TACCCTTTACAACTAAGAGAGAATCTACCTGGCTTACGAGCCGCAGAGTTTGAATTACGCAAACTCTGCGCTACGTGGCTCATGCCAGCCCGAGCAGCCTGCACAGGAACATGCACAGGCCTCCCACCAGCGCCGATGCCGGTATAGTCACAAACCAGGCCAGCACCATGCTTCCCGCAACACCCCAGCGAACCGCGGAAATCCTTTTCGATGAACCGACCCCGAGCACTGATGAGGAAATAACCTGCGTGGTGCTTATGGGCGCTCCGAGCAGCGATGCGGTCAGTATGACGCCTGCTGTGGCGCTTTGGGCGGCAAAGCCGTGCACCGGCCGCATCCTGAAAATTTTCTGTCCCATGGTCTTTATGATTTTCCATCCCCCGTTCAGCGTACCCGTCATTATCGCCCCTGCGCAGGCAATTTTGACCCAGACCGGCACGTACAGCACCGGAATTTTATGAAACACGACAAGCGCCAGTGAAATAATGCCCATTGTTTTCTGCGCGTCGTTCATCCCGTGGGTGAGCGCCATGCACGCGGCGGCAGTCATCTGAAGCTTTTTAAAAGCAGCGTTTGCTGGCCTGAAGCGGGCCCGGCAGGTTGCCCAGGCAATGCCGAGCATGAAAATATAGCCCGCTATAAAACCGGCCACAGGGGATAAAAACAGGGGAATAATCACTTTTTCCAGAATCGACCCGTATTCAAGCGAAGCCCAGCCGCGGTAGACAATACCGGCGCCCATCAGGCCGCCGATCAGCGCATGCGATGAGGAGGAGGGCAGGCCGATATACCAGGTTAAAACGTTCCAGAAAATCGCCCCGGACAGCGCGGCAAGCAGCAGCGACTGGCAGCCGGATATCATCTCGGGCCGCACAATGCCTTTGCCGATGGTCTCGGCAACATGCGTTCCCAGAAAAGCGCCGGCAAAATTAAGCGTGCCCGCCATGATGACCGCCGCTTTGGGAGTCAGGACTTTTGTCGAGACCACCGAGGCAATGGCGTTTGCGCTGTCATGAGCCCCGTTTGTATAATCAAAGACGAGCGCGACCGCGACGATGAGCGCGAGCAGTAGCGGTATGTCAGGCATTTTTTATGCTCACCCCTTCAATGATGTTGGCCAGCACTTCCGCCTTGTCCAGGGCCTGTTCGATGCGGTCGTAAATCTGCGTCCACTTGATGACGTGCAGAAGCCTGCCGGTCTCCGCAGGGTCTGATTCATAGAGCATGCCAAGCGCGAGAAGCAGCTGCAGCTTCGCTTCATTCTTGATTCTATTGACGGTTTTTGAATGCTCTTCAACCTCCTTTTTGCTGCTGAGCTTCCCGAGCATTTTTTCCGTTTCTTCGACAACCATCCGCAGATTCTCAACAAGGTCCACCGCGGCCGGCTCAAGCGTTTCGAACTGGTACAGGCCGATCCGCGAGGCAATAGCCCGTATCATGTTTAAAACATCTTCCTGTGCCATATTAATCGCGTGGATGTCCTCGCGGTCAAGCGGCGTGATGAAGGTGAGCGAAAGCTGGGAGGAGATTTCGCGTGAAAGGCTGTCGCCTTCGGTTTCAAGCAGGTTGATGCGTTTGCATTTTGCGGGCACGTCCCTGAAATCCTTGAAGATCGAATCAAGGACGAGGGCGGCATCCTTCACAAGGCCGCCCTGTTTTTCAAACAGATCAAAAAACTTAACTATTCTGGGAAAGAAACTAATGCTCATGGCGCTCCTCGCTTTGTTCTTTTGAACCAGCTGGTAGTCTGCGGCTCTTGGCTTCAAATCCGTGCACGCGGGTCGGCGGGCAGCCGCCCGCGATCAATCTTCCCCCCGCACTGTCGCTCCTGCTCCGCCCCGTTTAGGCCCGCATATTCACGGTAGCTGGGTAGCGCACCGTCTCGTTCTCATCAGAAAAGCTGCGGCCTTTCGTTCTTGGA
>CAIYCZ010000103.1 GCA_903924805.1 uncultured delta proteobacterium
CTCATAGCTGAACCCGGAGATAATTTTCCAGGTCACTCCTCCATCGCCGGTGGTGGCTATGGTGCCCGTTGATCCAACAATGAAACCATTTTTCTCGTCGCAAAAAGAAACCTGGCGCAACCAGAATTTTGTTTTTATGGCATCGGGCTTGGCAGTCCATGTATTTCCGCCATCCCCAGACATGAGATAGGTTCCCTTATTACCGACAACCCAGCCTTTATCGCCTCTGATTAACAGGTTATACAGCGGTTTATCAGTTCCTGACTGAAGCCGCTTCCAGTTCTTGCCGCTGTCTTCAGTCTTGATAATGACTCCATCCATGCCCACAATCCAGCCCTGGTTTCTGTCCAGGAAAAATATCCCGTACAGGGCAGGCAGCGGCTTTTCCCACTCCTTCGCGCTGACAGCCGGTATAATATCTTTGCACTCCTGAGGGTTCCAGGACTTCCCGCCATCTTCGGTGTGCAGTATGGTCCCGAATTCACCCACAACCCATCCGCTATTTACATCAGCAAAAAATATGCAATTATAGACCGTATCCTTCTCCTCTATCTGGGACGCCCAGGTTGCCCCTCCATCTGCAGTATTGATTATGGTTCCATATTCCCCCACAGCCCAGCCATGTTGGGCATCAAGAAAAAAAACATCGAGCAAATCCTTACCGGTCGGGCTTTTCTGCTGCTTCCATGTTTTACCACCATCCGGGGTGTGGATTATAGTACCTGCCACACCAACAGCCCAGCCCTCATCTTTACTAATAAATACAGCATCCTCCAGCAGCACATCCAAACCGGTTTCCTGTTTGTTCCACGTTGTTCCGCCATCAGGGCTGCAATAGATGGTACCGTGATTACCGAATATCCATGCATGAGAGGCATCAAGACAGGCGACACTGTGCAGATTCTCGCCGGTAATAAATTTCATTTTAGGCATGGCAATTTTTGAGCGATCAAATTTTTCGCACGCACTTAAAGTGAAAATCAAAATTCCCACGCCTAAAAGAAAAATATACCCGCGTACGTTGATAAACATTCCTTTCACTCACTTTCCCTAAAGTCGTATGGAGACACAGCGTTCAATACCCGCTCACCCTATGTTTATCCATTAGTATGCTTTTTCCTTAAGACTACTTGTCTGATACTGCTCAAGTTTTATATCCAATCCTATTCCCTTTATGGTATATTTGCTCGGGCTCCCGTGGTGCCGGATAAAATCTACCGTATGCTCACAGCTCAGATAGGCTGCTTTCTGACCCTGGACGGTTGGATATTCATTATAAAACATCTCATACATCTTCCACAGCTCTCCCTGGCGGTTGTACATCATTTTGAAGTTCATCTGCCAGGTCTCAGGGTCAAGATACCATATCTGTTTACCGTAAATGTAGTTTTTATCCTTGTTTACCACTTCAACAGCATACAGGTTTGCCCGCTCGCGCTGGATACCATTCCAGAAGCCCTGCCCGGTAACCCGCTGGGCATTCTTATTATCCTGGTGCCGGCCAACCAGCAGGTCGGCCCTTCCTAACAATTTATACGTATTCCAGGTTGGAGCAGTGTACCATCCGTCCTGGTCATCATAGATCATATCCGTACCATCAATAGTGTCAGATCTCTGACTGGTCGCATAGCGCCTGATCCTTCGGAACATGGCAGTATAGACCCACAAATCCTCTTCCCGTGTTAAGTCTTTGTAACGTATCTCAAGCATGGTGGTATCTACAAAATCAACCGGCGCAATATGGCGCTGAAAAAACGACCTGAAAATGCCGCGGTTATTTTTGTCCTCCGGTATTTTGGGGATTGGCGCCACCTCAGTGCGGCTCATCCAGTAAGTATCCCAGCGCAGGTGGCCGGCATGGCGCTCAAGCCTGGTTCTGCAGTCGACAACCTCGCCTTCATTCATAACATGATGGGTGTCCCCGCGGGTATTGCTGTCAAAATTCCATGCCATCTCTGCCCCGGTCTTTGCCTGGGGAAACGGATAGCCAGCTACGTCACCAAAGTTTACCAGAGCTTCATTAGCATCCAGTCTGCTGCCAGGCGCATATTTCTTGGTTGCTTCAATCATCCCTTTTGAGACCTCATACGGCTTATAGGGAACAATCTCAAACCACAGGGACGGGGCACCAAATGTCTGGGGGGTCTTCATTGCCTTGTACACCCCCTCAGAGAGAAATTCCTTGACCTGATCAATATTTTCAGTTGAAACCTTTTTGCCTACCCAGGTCTTCTCCCATTCCCGTACCTTTGCCAGCTCCTGCCCCTCATAACTGAAGGTGGGAAACGTCACTTCCCCGGCGATGCTCAGCACAGGAAACATTATCAGGACAAGAGAGATACTCATTAATAAGCTTTTCATTTTTCTCATCATTGCAATCCTCCTGTTTGAAAAGTAGCGTATACCAAAAACCAGGACCAGACAGTATACTTTATTAAAACTCATATCCCAGTTTCAAATACACCTGATCTTTACCCTTTGCATGGGCCTCATTTGAATCCCATACGTTGTGGGCGAAAAACGCCATATACCCAAACTCAGCGCGCACATGAGCCCCCGGAGAATATGCCAGGGCAAGAACATAATAGCCCCATTTCCGTGTGTTCCAGAATGCTCTGAAAACGGGTGTCAGCTCATTGTTGCGTAAACCGGTGCGGGCAGTAATATTAAATGCAGTCTGAATTTTCTGTCCCTCGCCGAACGTCGAGTGGTACATTTTAACATCGCCCCGTTTCCATTGCTCATTCCAGCCAAAGGATGCGTCAATAGTGCCATTGGAGCCCAGCCATTGCATCGACGGGCTCCGCAGGAAGCCAACCGGTATCGGCCGGTCATAGGTAACGCCCACATTGACCACATCCTCTCTTGCCGTGCCGGTAATCGATTTTTGATATGAGGCGACGTCTTCCTTGGGATTTATCGTACTCTCAGGCCGGCCCAGCTCATACAAGAACTCGCCACGCAGCACGCCTTTTAGGGATGGAACATAGGTCTGTAAGCTGGCTCCGAACATATCCTCAAATTTATACTCCCATAAGCGGCTGGGAACTTTAGGTCGTTTAAATCCAAACACCCGGGATAAGGCATTTGTATCCATATATCCATTCAAAGTGTTAGGATTTAAATTATACTGTGAGGCGAACCCGATGGTGCCGTGCCGTGCTACCGGTGTATTATTCATCCCGTGATAATAGCTTAAGGTCCAGTCCAGAAGATACGCTGTCTTGAAAAGAAATACTTCTGAATTACCCCTGACTCTTGCTGCAAAGGAGGAATTCCTCAGGCTTACAGCAGGTCTTGAACGGTTCCAGGTTTTTTCAATTGCTGCATTCTGGCCTCCGTACGTTGGTTTATGTCCAAGGTCCGGGGCCGGCGGGTCACCCATGAACGTCCCCTCGGTCGGGGTTCTGACCGGCTCAAAGTCGCCGGGAATCCAGATGCCCTCGAAGATCAGCTGGCCGGGAAGGTGTGAATTATAAAACCCACGGAACATCCAGAGCCCCATTTTTATCTCATCCCAGGGATCAATGCCGGGGGTAGAGTGCCTGAGGTCAAGCTGGTTTATCTGGTCAATGGTGCGTGTCAGCTCAACCTCGCTCCAGAATACAATCTGCTTGCCGGCCCGGATGTTCCACGGTCCACGGTAATAGTCCACATACAATTCATTTATCCAGTCATCCTGGTCATATCTGGACGTCTGAAACTTCCTGCGCAGTTCCGGATCAATTGCCTTCCGATACTTCTTATCAATATCAGGAGTAGCCTCGTACCAGTACTTGAAAAAGCCGAAAACATTAAGCATGCTGTCCTGACATTCCCAGCCTTTATAAAGAAGCTCAAGGGTGGCCTTGGTGCGCATCAGCCCCAGATTGGTGTCCCGGTAGTGCTTGACTTTATGATCTATGTTGGTGCCGATAATACTAAATTCGTAGATACTTCCCTTGACCCGCAGCTTGTCATCCAAGAGATAAAAGGCAAAGCTGAGCCGCGGTAGCACCACCATGAGTACAAACAAAAAAGTTGCCGTTAATAAAATTTTTCTTTTCATACAGTCCCCTCCTTTCATGTAACCCCTTTTTAAAAAAATGTTATACCACCTTGTATTTCTACCTTATATCCCTTTGTGCTTCCAAAATAAATCTATTTTATTTTCTCTAAAAACTTTGGCTTGATAACACAGATCAGGGACGGGACCAGCAGCAGCGCGCCAAACATATTAAGGGTTAACAGAATTGCCAGCAGCACCCCCATCTCTGCCTGAAATTTAAGAGCTGAAAATACCCACAGCACCAGCCCCATAGTCAAAGTGGTTGCAATCTGAATAATTGATTTGCCATTGGTGATGATAGCTTCATAAATCGCAGCCGAAAGGTTTCTGCCCCTTTTTTTCTCTTCTACCAGGCGCCCCACGAAATAAATCCCGTAATCCACGCCAAGACCGATGCCTACCGAGGAGACCGGATAGGTATTGGTGGTCAGGCCGATATGATAGGCTCCCATCAAAGCAAAAGTGAAAAAATTTGAAATGGCCAGGGGTATCGTGAGAATGAGCCCGGCAGTGACTGACTTGAATTCCAGAGCACAGCACAGCCACACCCCGCCAAGGGCAAAAATCAGATTCCATATCTGGGCATCGGCAATCGTTTCCCGTATGCCGGCCTGCACGCCCACTGCTCCGCCGGCAAGCACGTATTTGCCTCCCGGAGGGCCGGGGGTCTCCTTCAGATAGGCCTTTATGTAATCAATGATGCTCTCAACGGTCTTGGGCATCTTATCCCGGCAATAGATGATGATATTTGCGTTTTTATCTTCCATGTCTATGTAGCGATCCCAGGTGCCGGGCTCACCGGCATACACCAGCCTGCGACAGGCAAAGCTCAAGACCTGGTCTTCTTTGGGCATATGACACCACTGCGGGTCATCTTCAAAAGAGGTCATTAAAAATGCGGGAAGGTTGCTCGCAATGGAATTGACAAACATCACCCGGTCGTGCTTGGCAAGATAGCGCTGAAATTTATCCATCTCGCGCAGTGTTGATCCCTTGGTAATAAAATTACCTGTTTCACCCTCAATAATAATATACAGGGGATTGAGCAGGGGCATGCTGAAGGTGATGCGGAATGCATCCTTGTTGTAGCGGTGGAACGGCCACAGTATTGATGACCCCGGCATAAAATCACCGATTATGATCTGATTTGCATAATAAATCGATACCACACTGAGAATCAGTGCGCAGCTAATGATATACCATCTCCCTCTCGCAGGTATCCACTTCCCCAGCCTCTGCAGAAACTTATCCCGGTAGTCTAACTTTCTTTCAGGTGACTCATTATTTTTACGCTGTTGCGCCTGCTCGATAAAGCGCTTAGATTCAGGGATGTAGGAGAGCACCAGCGGGGTAAATAACAGCGATAGAATTACCGTTGCAATAGACCAGAACGTGCAGGCAAAGGCAATTTTCATAAGAACGGGTATTGTGGCAATGGCTACCAGCGCTATCCCCAGCGCATCCGTCACAATGCTCGTGAGCCCCGGTATAAACATGGTCTCTATAATATTCTGTGACGCCTGCTTGATGTCTCCGGTGATTTCAAACTCTTCCATATACCGGCTCATGAACTGCATGGAGTGACGCGCGGTCATCAGTGATATAAGAAACGGCAGCACCAGCATCAGCGGGTCAAGGTTGTAGCCCATCAGCGACATGAACCCCAGCCCCCAGATAGCGCTGGTTCCGGCACACATTATGGGAACAAACATGGCGCGCTTGGACCGGTAATAAACATAGAGCATGATGATTATGGCAAGTACCGTTACCGCGAGCACCATGAGAACCTGCCCGGTATGGTACTTGATATAGCCCAGGTGCATGGGCTCGCCGGCAATATTTATGATGTGGTTATCGTCCTCCGTATGCTCCCGGATGCTGCTGAGTTTATTGAATACGACCGAGTAGTCAATCGACTCTTCAAAAAAATCAACCAGTATCAGGGTCTTCTTGCTGTCGTAGGAGACATACGGCCCGTAGTAGCGCGGGTTGCTGTAAATCTTATCCTTGAGCTCTTCCATCTCCTTCTCATTTTTAGGCACATCAGGAAACATGATGGGAGAGATGAGCATGGTTCCCTCTCTGAATTTAAAGTCCTTCATCTTGCTGACAGCAATTGATCGTATTTTATACGGGTCAACCCCGGGAATTTTTTCCAGCTCACGGGTAATCCATTTTACCTTCTCCAGGGTTTTGGTATTAAAGATATCACCCTTTCGCACCTGGACCATGATGAGAACCTGGTTTGCCCCGCCAAAGATGTGCCGGATTTTATTGTGGACTTTGATGTAGGGATGGCTTTGCGGCAGGAGGTCGTTAAAAGAGGTATAGACCTGCAGTTTTGTTATCTGATAGGCAAACAGGATAGTGACCAGAAGAATCAGGCTGAGAAATAAAAGCCTTCTCTGCATTACAAATTCAGCAAAACGTTTCAAACTACGTTCTCCTTTCTAAAACAGCGGGTCATACCGTGTTAATCAGATACTGCTATGCAACGCATTAGACCGAAGGATAAAAAACAAAAGGCACCCCCTGTATTGTACGATACTAGCGAGTGCCTTTTGTCTATATTCTCTTAACATAGCCCCTTCCTTTGGATAATAAGGGCTAACAGTTATACGCTCACTTGATAGCGTTTTCATTTTTCAAATCATGACTTTGTTTATATAATAACGCCTGCTATAGTCAAGTGAAAAACGGCTTCAGAATTGGGCAGCAGATTGAAGTCAGTTATCTCATTACCTTCATCACTGAATCAAAAACTACGCAAATAGTTAGACAAGTTAAATATTTCAAAGTTTAAATATTATATTCTTTACCATTAGTCAAGTTTTTTTTGGGTAGCACCAATTATTTTATCCTTATCGTGTTCTGAAATCAGGAGCGACCATTTATTAAATAGCTCGTTATGCCTGATAATATGCTCCATTCCATCTTCTGTCCGTACTCTAAAATAGTTTATGCATGGCATAGCTGAGGAGGCATTACCCTCATACCATCGGTCAATGACCTCTATGATGCGGTACTCCGTACCCCGCAGTCTGAAGCTTAATGGTTTTTCGTTGAGTTTATATCCTGAATAACAGCTCACATCGATTATCTCAAATTTCATAATGCCACCCGTTAGTCCATGTACAATCTAATGGCTTTCCAGGTCATCTGTTTTCTGTTATAGCAAAGAGCAGAACATCTTCATGCGAGGACCTTATTGTGGATAAAGATACAGGGGATGAGAGATACCATGCCGAGACCGCTGCACCAGAATCAGCATCACTGCTTCGCGACTATTCTTTCCTCCTGACCGGAGGGAAAGCCCTGGATGTGGCTATGGGGTCGGGCCATAATGCAGTATTTCTCGCATCACATGGTTACGACGTAGAGGGCGTAGATATATCCCCGGTTGCTGTTTCAAGAGCAGGAGAGCTTGCAGCAAAAAGTGGTGTGCCGATTAATGCTGTTGAAGCAGATCTCTCAAACTATAGCGTCCCGGAGCAGAGCTTTGACCTGATCATTAATTTCTATTATTTAGACAGAGAGCTCATCCCGCAATTGAAAAAAGGCCTGAGAAAAAACGGCCTTATCTTTTTTGAAACATACACCATCGAGCAGCGCCAGTTCGGCAAGCCATCCAATCCTGACTACCTTCTGAGACCTAATGAACTCCTCCGTGCCTTCCTTGATTTCTTTATTATTTTTTACCATGAGAGGATTATAGTGGAGAGCACAGCCCCTAAAGCGATTGCAAGCCTCATAGCGCAAAAAGTCCGACATAATTAAAAGTTGCGGGGTTCAGGTTACGGGTTGCGAGTTTTAAAATATTATTATAACGCGTAACGTGCAACCCGCACCTATCTATCAATTCTTCATTCCTCTCCAGTTTTCCAGTACGTTAACCAACAGCCGCACCCCAAAACCTGTAGCACCTTTCGGAATATAGGGCTTATCTTTTTCCGTCCACACCGGCCCTGCAATGTCTAAGTGTACCCATGGTATATCGCCGGCAAATTCTTTTAAAAAATAGCCACCGGTAATAGCACCGGCGTCCCGTCCTCCGACGTTTTTTATATCTGCGATTTCGCTTTTGAGAAGTTCACCATATTCTTCCCAGAGCGGCAGTTGCCAGACCTTCTCACCGGTGGCTTCAGATGCAGCTTTAATTTTTTTCATTAAGTGCTCATCGGTTCCCATCATTCCTGCCACATCATTTCCCAGCGCTGTGATACAGGCACCGGTTAATGTTGCAAGGTCAATTATTGCTGCGGGTTTGTAGTGCTTTGCATGGATAAGAGCATCGGCAAGAATAAGCCGGCCTTCTGCATCGGTACTTATAATTTCTACCGTCTTTCCGGACATGGAAGTTATAACGTCTCCTGGTTTTAATGCTGCCCCGTCAGGAACGTTTTCTGTTGCCGGAACAATGCCCACCACATGTACCGGGAGGGCAAGCTGTGCCACTGTCTGAAGTATGCCCAGGACTGCAGCTCCGCCGGCCATATCATCTTTCATGCGCTCCATTCCTTGAGGCGGTTTTAATGAAATGCCGCCGCTGTCAAATGTGATTGCTTTGCCTACTATCACAACAGTGTCGTGTGTTCTTGCTTTTTTGGGCACATAGTCAAGGATTATGAATCTGGCAGGTTCACGGCTGCCCTGAGCAACACCCAGAAAGCAACCCATGCCTAATTTTCTAACCTGGGCCTCGCCCAGTACCCGACACGTGAGCTTCCACCGTTTTGCAACTGCTTGTGCCGTATGCGCAATGAATGTTGGTGTTGCACTGTTGGCAGGCCGGGATACCAGATCACGGGCCAGATAAACACCCTCTGCGAGCGCCCGTGCCTTGTGTGCCGCATCGTGTATTTTTACCAACTCCTGCCGGTTTTCCGCCAGGATGGTGCATGACTCAATGACTTTTTTCTTTTTCTTTTCTGAATCTGTTTTAAATTCATCAAAGGCATAGAGCCCCAGAAAGATTCCCTCCACAAGTGCCCTAACCGTATTCACAGAAGAGATGGTTGACAGCTGGACAAAAGACAAAGGCAGGAGGAACTGTTTCAGACCCATTTCGCGTATGAACCGGGCACCTGAAGAAGCTGCACCCCTCAGTCTATCAAGGGTAAATTCTTTTCTCTTGCCCAGACCAACCAGAAGCACCCGCTCGGCCTTGATCCCCCGCGTTTTATACACCAGTACTGTGCGGTAGAGTTCGCCGGTAAAGTCACCCGATGCTGTAATTTTTTTGATCATGCCGGAAGTTGCTCTGTCGACTGCACGTGAGGCACCGGCGATGCCATCATCCCCTGCAAAGATTCCAAGCATGATAACTGCCGCCTGGATATCAGTAATAGCTCCCTGTTCCACTGTTAGGTTCATGATACTGTGTTTCTCCCTGAGAAAAATCGATCTGGCGGGCCTTTCGTATCCAAGGCCATTACCGGTTATTGTGAAACCTGTTCTGACAAGTAGTTATAAATCCCCTGTTACATAATATCTTGCATATCCTGCTATTTCATAAAAGCATTGTTCCACATCCTGGGCTCTATTGTTACAGGGATTGAAAAAGCGCCAGTATCCTGTCTTAAAATCCGGTTTATATGTATGTGAAGAGTATACATCAGGGCAGAGCCCCTGCTTCCTGAACAGCGCCAGTGCCCTTTTCATGTGTATCTCTGATGTTACCAGCAGAATGCGGCGTATGCCATGTTGAGCAGCAAATGCTTTTACGCCTATGGCTTCGTCAAGTGTTCGGTTTACAACCCCGTAGATTTTTATCTGGTTCTCTGCAAGGCCCTGTTTCAGAGCGAAGTCTTTTGCAATAGCTGCCTCATCCACTGATTCAATGCTTCTGCTTCCCAGGAGAAGCATCCTGGCATGCCCTGATTTTACAAACTTGACTCCGTTCAAAAGCCTCTCGACATTTGGTGAGAAGCGAAAATAGTGTTCGAGGAGATAATAGTTGTTGTTGTTATTACTATACCATCCAAGTTCTGCAAATCCGGACAGAACAACAACAGCATCATAGGTAACCGTCGGATCATAGGTGTCTTCAATCTTCCAGGAGTTTCTCAAAAGAAATGAGGTGAACGGTATGCTGATAATATAGAAATAGACGATCACCATCAGCAATAAAGACCTTTTAGCTTTTCTGGGGAAACACAGTATCAGAAGCCCGATCCATACATAAAGCAGGGGGTTGACAAAAATTTCAAGACTATCCTTAAGATTCATAGTTTTACGTGAGATATTTTTGATGGATAACGGTTCAGTATCCTATCACAAAAATGGGCAAAAACTCAGCCGGGGTTGTATAGCTGCCACTATAAAATTATTTTAAAGCCTATCGCAAGCAAAAAACGAAAGCTTTCTCTTATATATCTAAAATTAATTTTGACTAACGTACTAATATTTTATACAGTTTGAAAACTTGATATATTTTTTTAGCTTACGGTATTGACCCTCAGTAATTAATGTTAGAACAGCTACCACAACAGGCATAACATATGACGCTTCCCCTTCTTGAAATAAAAAATCTCAAGGCCTACTTCTTTGTGCGAGAGGGTATTGCCAAAGCCGTTGATGGCGTTGATTTAGCCATTCAGAAGGGAGAAACCCTGGCACTGGTCGGGGAATCGGGGTGTGGTAAAAGCGTAACCGCTTACTCTATTTTACGGCTCATTCCCTCGCCTCCAGGGGAAATTGTTGCTGGGGAGATACTGTTTGAAGGGGAAAATATCCTGTTATTGCCAGAGAATAAACTCAGAGAACTACGAGGTAATAAAATTGCAATGGTGTTTCAGGATCCTCTTACCTCTCTCAACCCTGTATTCAGAATAGGCAATCAGGTTGCTGAAGTTCTCCAGGTGCATCGTAACATGAGCAAGCGTGAAGCGTTAGAATACACCATATCATTATTAAAAGATGTTGGGATCCCCTCTCCAGAACAGAGAATACGAAATTATCCTCATCAAATGAGCGGCGGGATGCGGCAGCGGGTAATGATTGCCATGGCTCTGGCATGTGAACCACAACTCATTATTGCGGACGAGCCAACCACTGCTCTTGATGTCACCGTACAGGCACAGATACTTGACCTCTTGCGCCATCTTAAGAATACCCGGGATATGGCTCTGTTCCTCATTACCCATGATCTGGGTGTCGTTGCCGAGACTGCTCAGAACGTAGCGGTGATGTATGCGGGAAGAATCATGGAATATACTGATGTTATATCACTATTTAAAAATCCGCTTAATCCATATACGAAAGGGCTTTTATCGTCAATGCCTCAGTCAGGAGTAAAGAGACTTACTCCTATTAAGGGCATGGTGCCGCCAATCCTTAATTTGCCGGAAGGGTGTAAATTCAATACACGCTGTCCCCATACATTTGACAAATGCTTACAGGGAGAACCCCTTCTAATCAACATAGAGAAAGATAAGAATAAAAAACATCTTGTGAGATGCTGGCTCTATGCGTGAGATACGAGTACACAGCGATCAGCTACCAGCACTCTGCTTATAATCAACCGTATAATAATAATTTTATGTTGAATTAGTGTGAGAGATGAACAAACAGCCGCTTCTTGAAGTCATTCACTTGCAAAAATCCTATTCTGCGTCTGCCGGATTATTCTCCGGTGCCGCTCTCATGGCAAGAGCTGTAGATGATGTAAGCTTTTTATTAGAAGAGGGTATAACACTTGGATTGGTTGGCGAAAGCGGATGCGGCAAAACAACTGTTGCCCGCCTCATCCTCAATCTGGAAGAACCGGACAGTGGTACCGTTACTTTTAGAGGCCGGAATATATATGAATTAAGAGGAGTAGCTAGAAAGAATTTCAGAAAACAGGTGCAAATTATCTTTCAGGATCCTTATTCATCTCTCAACCCCAGAAAAAAGATAGGCACCATCATCGGAGAGCCGTTGCGAATTCATAACATTGTTCCGCGCAAAGATATAGAAGACAGGGTGATCGAGCTTATGGAACTCGTTGGCCTGCAAAGGGAGCATTTTAATCGGTATCCCCATGAATTCAGCAGCGGGCAGCGTCAGCGCGTTGGCATCGCCCGGGCTCTGAGCCTTGGCCCACAGGTGATTATTGCGGATGAGCCTGTTTCCGCCCTGGATGTGTCCATTCAGGCACAGATTATTAACCTGTTACAGGACCTTCAGAAGCAAATGGATCTGACCTATCTGTTTATATCCCATGATTTACGTATAGTGCGCTATATCAGCCACAGAATTATTGTCATGTATCTGGGAAAAATAGTTGAATCAGCTCTGAGCGAGGAACTATTTAACCACCCCTTGCATCCATATACCGAGGCCCTTTTATCAGCCGCACCGACCACTGATCCAGTCTATCACAAAAAGAGAATTATACTGTCTGGAGACCTGCCAAGCCCTCTTAATCCTCCCCGTGGATGCATATTTTCCAGCCGATGCCCGATTATGAAGCCTGCCATCTGCCTTCTAAATAATCCCCCTTTTGAAGAAAAGAGTGCAGAACACTGGGCCGCCTGCTATCTGCGATAAAAAGAACAGCAAAATACTGTAAAGTTTCTCTTTTTTTCTTCCGATGTTTCCAACGTAAACAGAGATACAATTCATTGCGAAATAATCTGAAATATTTACATTGAGGAGATAAAAAACACATGGCAGATGAAATTATAGATATTAAAAAAGCTGCTGACTACCTCCAGATTAGGGAAAGAACCCTCTATCGTCTGGTTGGTGAAGGAGAAATTCCCGGCATAAAA
>CAIYCZ010000104.1 GCA_903924805.1 uncultured delta proteobacterium
CGGTTGCGCAGCTCATAGATGATCTCGCGCTGCTTGTTCATGACATTATCATACTCAAGCAGATGTTTTCTGATGTCAAAGTTGTGCGCCTCAACCCGCGCCTGTGCGTTTTCAATCGCCCTGGTGATCAGTCCATGCTCAATGGGCTGATCCTCTTCCATGCCGAACTTATCCATAATATTTGAGATGCGCTCTGCACCAAAAATCCTCAGCAAATCATCTTCAAGCGAAAGGAAAAATCGGGATGAACCGGGATCTCCCTGGCGGCCGGACCTCCCCCTGAGCTGTCGGTCAATGCGCCGCGCCTCGTGCCGCTCGGTGCCGACGATGTGCACCCCGCACTGGACATCCTTGAAGCATTCTGTTTTTTTTCTGCCGCCTTTCTGGGGGTCAGGACAGTCTTTGCAGCCATGGAGTTTTCCATGATCGCAGATGATGCAGCACATGGTGTCGCATTTCACAACACCCGGGCCCAGCTTTATATCCGTTCCACGGCCAGCCATGTTGGTTGCAATAGTGACTGCTCCCTTCTGGCCTGCACGGGCAACAATTTCTGCTTCTTCCTTGTGCCTCTTTGCATTAAGCACTGAATGCTTAATATGTTTTGGCAGCATCCTGCTCAACAGCTCTGATGTTTCAACTGAAACGGTCCCGACCAGGACCGGCCGCCCCATTTCATTCATTTCCACTACTTCCCTGATGACCGCTTTAAATTTTTCCTTTTTAGTTTTATACACCATATCCGCATAGTCAACCCGCCGGACCGCTTCATTGGTCGGGATAACGGCAACTTTCAGTTTATATATTTTGAAAAATTCCGGGGCCTCTGTTTCCGCAGTACCGGTCATGCCGGCAAGCTTCTCGTACATGCGGAAATAATTCTGAATGGTTATCGTCGCAAACGTCTGGGTTTCGCCCTCTATCCGCACTCCTTCCTTTGCCTCTATCGCCTGATGCAGGCCATCACTGTAGCGACGGCCGGGAAGGAGCCGGCCGGTAAACTCATCGACAATAAGAACCTGGCCCTCGTTCACAACATAGTTCACATCCTTTTCAAAAAGTGAATATGCCTTGAGCAACTGGGTGATGGTCTGGATTTTTTCACTGGTCTCAGAAAACTGCCGCTCGAGCTTTGCCAGCCGCTTGCGCCGCTCTTCATCAGGCAGACCAGGGTCATCGGCCATGCTGAGATCAGGCACGATAAAGAAATCAGGGTCGTTGGGAGAAATGAGCTGGCGGCCCATTTCACTGAGGTCAACAACATTTGATTTTTCATCAATGCTGAAATAAAGATCTTCATCGAGCTCACCAAGCTTCTTGTCGCGTATGTAATCGAGCTCAATCCTGTCAATCTCTTTTTTCAGCTTCCCGTCCTTGATTGTTTTTAAAAACCGCTTGTTCTTCGGAGAGCCGCGCTTTGCCTGAAGCAGCTTTACCCCTGCCTCATACTCTTTGCCATCCTGTAATAATTTTTCAGCATCGTTAAGCAGCTGGCTTATGAGCCGGCTCTGACTCTGCATGAGCCTCTCCACGTGCGGTCTAAGCTCGTTGAAATGGTGCCGCTCTGACCGCTCGATCGGGCCGGATATGATGAGCGGAGTTCTCGCCTCATCAACAAGGATACTGTCAACCTCATCAACAATGGCATAGTAGTGACTGCGCTGCACCTGAGATTCATGATCAATGGACATGTTGTCCCGCAAATAGTCAAATCCAAATTCCGTATTGGTTCCGTAGGTTATATCAGCGTGGTAGGCGCGCCTTCTTTCCTCCTGAGAAATATCATGGTGAATGACATCAACGGTCAGGCCGAGAAACTCGTATATTTTTCCCATCCACTCCCGGTCTCTTTTTGCCAGATAATCATTTACCGTCACGATATGCACCCCGCGGCCGGTAAGAGCATTGAGATATGCAGGAAGTGTTGCTACCAGGGTCTTCCCTTCGCCGGTTGCCATTTCCGCAATTTTACCCTGATGCAGGACAACGCCGCCAATGATCTGTACGTCAAAATGGCGCATATCAAGCACGCGCCGTGCAACCTCACGTACCGTGGCAAATGCTTCGGGAAGGATATCATCGAGAGGTTCTCCGCGATCCAGCCGCTCGCGGAAAGGGGCGGTCATGGCCTTGAGATCCTCGTCACTCTTGTCACGCATAGCATGTTCCAGCTCGTTAACCTGAACGACCAGCGGCCTGAGTCGTTTGATTTCCCGTTCATTTTCACTACCAAAAACTTTTTTCAGTAATGCGCCAAACACCGGTATCACCTCTATGGTTATATACTGTTTTCTATTCGCTGCTGATGATATGCATGAGTTCTAAAATTTTATGCGGATCCTTTTTCCCGGGCTCACACTCAACACCGCTGGACACGTCAATACCATACGGATGAACTTCCCGCATTGCTTCGCGTACATTAGCCGGGCTTATCCCCCCTGCTAAAAAAACCGGAAGGGATGACTGTGCGACCAGTTTTTTGGCCATATGCCAGTCACATACCTGTCCGGTACCACCTTTTTTTTGTTTGCCCGCTTCTCGCACCAGGGTATCGAGTACTATAGTATCAACGCCTGAAGTGCGGTACTGCTCAAGCAGGGTATATGCCGCGAGCAGAGAGAAATCCTCTCCCTGCTGTGCTACCTGCATGGTTTTCCATATACGGCATGCACTATGTTTTTTGATGCTGAGAATTGTTTCCGCAGGTACATCTCCAACGAGTTGCACCGCAAACGGTTTCAGCTCACCGGCTATCTGCTCAATTTCGTGAGAAGACTTTTCCATGAGAAGAACTATCGGGATAGGAGAATCTGCAATAATGCACCGGGCAGTTTCTACTGAAACTGCCCGGGGAGATTCTTCTATCTCGACAATGACTCCTGCAAAATTCACCCCTGCCTGTGCTGCAGTAAGGACATCAGCACGGCGTGTAATACCACATATCTTAACAGAAACACCCATCTAATCTCTCAGTTTCTGAATCCCCCTCATAATTTCCCGGCTTATCCTGCTGTACAGGTCTCTGGTTCTTCCCTCGTTGAAGAACTGATCCAGATGAATGGGGGGGCCAAACACTACCGTACATTTGTTCGGGCAAATAATTTTTTTATCTCTGGGAAGGATGGCATGGCTGCCTTCTATATAGGCAGGGATAACAGGCACTCTGGCGTGATAGGCAATTAAACCAATACCGGTCTTGCCTTCCTGGAGCTCACCGTTAGGGGACCTGGTCCCCTCGGGAAACATGAGAATCATCTCGCCCGTTTTTAATATCTCCAGTATCCTTTTCAGCGTTTTTCTATCAAGCTGATCCCGGTTAACCGGAATGGCATTTACAATGCTTATTATGGCACCGAAAATCCCCCTAAACAGCTCTTCCTTGGCAAAATAGAATATAGGTCGCCTGATTCCCATACCAATCAGAGGCGGGTCCAGATAGCTTGCGTGGTTTGAAGCTATGATCACCCCTCCCGTGAGAGGAATATTTTCAGCCCCTCTCACTGCATATTTAAAGAGAATCTTTGCTGCTGCGAGAAAGGTCAGGCGTATCGATTGATAGATGCTGTCTTTTATTATCCTTTTTATAGCCATACTCCGGCACGAGTTCAGACTGCCTATTTATTCTCCTTTTGTTTTTTGGGAACATCCTTTAAGAAAAAGAGCTCAATATCTTTTATCATTCCATCAACCGCATCTCTGAAGTCTTCTCTTCTTTTTCCATGGGATAGTTTGCATAAAACCTCTTTTGAGCCTTTTTCAACAAGTACCAGTTGCATCTCAATATAGGTATAATCCTCCTCAAAGATAATCAAACGACTGGTAAGCTTTTTCTTTGGTTTCATGTCTATAATTGCAGACATAACTTCAACATCTATTGACCCATTCTCTTTATTGCCCAGTGAGCTGAACAGTTTCTTCAGCGCTCCATCGATCCGTTCTTCTGCCCATGGATATTTGAACATGCTGTAATTCACCAGCGGCGCAACATCTATGGCTCGGCATTGGGATACCTTGAAGACCGGCTTCATCCATACCGATGACACGATCTCATCGTCCCGCATGTCACGGCAGTCGGTGATAAGCTGCTTCGGCTCCTCCCGCATGGGTGAGTCTGTTTGCTTTTTAACGTCACCATAGGATTTATTTCCCATGTTACGCTTTGATTTCTGGAATGGCAGACAGCCAGAGACAACGATGAAAGATAGTAAAAGCACCAGGATGAAGCTGCCTGAACCATATAGTCTCCTGCATTCAGCGTAATTCATTCCAACCATTTCCTTTCATAAATAATTCAGGGGATTATCTTGTTGAGAAAAAATTCAGCCGTTTTTCTCACCATTTCATCAGGATCTTTTAATATGGCTCTGAGCGGTGCTGCTGCCCGTTTGTCTCCTGTCTGGCCGAGTGCGTATGCGGCAGCTTCACGCACCGAAGGGTCAGTATCTTTCAGGGCTTCGATAAGAAGATGGACGGAATCTTCATCCCTGAATTTCTCCACAGCGCGGACAGCACCCTCACGGACCCACGGATCCGGGTCAGAAAGCCTCTCAACAATAATGTTTCGATCCCGCGCAGTGTGCGAAGTGCCGAGAAAATAGACTTCAGCCTCCTTATCCCCGGCAGTGGCGGCGCTGCTGATTTCAGGTGCACCTTCTTGTGTCTGATTATACGCTTCACCACCAGACAGATACACCCTTTGCATTGCCGCATCCTTCTGCAAAGAAGGCCTCACATGATATGTTTCACGCGCAGGTCCGTTTGCAGCACTCCGTGCGGGGCTTTTCAAAAACATTTTAATAAATGTCAATTTGAATGTATCCCCGGTTTTTTCTTGATGATATAAAAACACTACATCTGCCTTTTTGCCTGCTATCTTTTCAAAACCTTTATCCAGAGGAGCAGCATCAAATTTTACCGAAATCCTTTCTTCTAATAAATCAAAAGGGCCAATTATTAACAATGGTATGTGCGTTTTAGCTTTAATGCATTCCACAACATTTTTAAGGGGAATATTTACCACATCCGCGCTCAGAAGTCCTCTTTGAAATACTAAGGAAAAATTATCCCTGCATGGGGACGTTAAACCTCCGCTACCCTTTTCCTGGCCCTGTGCCTCTAAAAAGGAGAGATACAAAAATGCAAGTACTATAAAAATAAATTGTAACAATAAGGGATTCATGGTTATTTTTTTCTATCAATTTTTAATTTATTTATTTATAATAAATATGGACTATCAATACTATCAAAGATTGGTGACCACACTGATTAACTATTGATTCGCTGCTTATGCCAAACAAGAACCGAAATTGGCCATACAATTGCACACAGCAAAACTATGCGTTAATATATAATTAATATTACAGCATAAATTACTTTCTGCTTATTTTCAAGTTTTTAATAGGTTAGCCGTGTTTTTTTCTGTTCTTTTGGATTATGCGATGACAGCTTCTATATATAAGGACACCTCAGGTTACTTATTTTTGGTGAGTGGCATATGAAAACTTCTTTTTTTAATAAATCCTCCCCTAAACAAAATTTTGAAAAAACCCTGGAGGAATATACCAGTGCGGCAAAAAAGTCCCCCGGCGATGTTAGAATCCATATTAAAATTGCTGAGCTGTACTGGGAGCATAAAAATAAAGAGAGGGCAATTAAGGAATATCTCCATGCTGCCAAAGAATACGAAAACCAGAAGCTTTTGCAACTGGCCATGGCGCTTTATAACTATATTCTTTCCATTGATCCGGGTCAGACAGAGGTTTACACGAACCTTGCAAGCCTCTATTTAGAAACCGGGTTTCGTGGCGATGCGGCAGCAATATTCGAAAAATTAGCCAATTACTATTATGGAAAAGGCCTGAAATCAGAGGCTATTGAAGTCATAAATAAAATCACAGAAATAGACCCCGCTAATGAACTTTTCAA
>CAIYCZ010000105.1 GCA_903924805.1 uncultured delta proteobacterium
CGGTCCTGCCCTGGCTGCACGCGTTATCGGCGAGGCAACGCCGGAGCGGATCGCCGTGGTGAGAGAAGCCACGGCAATTTTAGAAAAGGAGCTGAAAGGAGTAATGGCATTCCAGTACATGGCAATTCTCCATAAGGACCGCATCCCCGGCATGCGTAACAATAAACGGGATTTCGGCCTCCAGATTGAAATCCGCTGCTGGGACAGCATCGATGCCCGTACCGCAAAACCCACGAGACTTCCCTTCACAACCCTGGAAAGACTTGCCCGGCGCATGACTAGCGAAATTCCCGGAGTGGTCAGCGTGACCTACAACATCGCAACAAAGCCGCCCTCGACAATGGAAGCGGTGTAGGCAATGAATGTCATTTGGCTCATTCTTATTATTGTCAGCATTATTACTGCTGCCTGGACGGGAAGGCTTGAGGAACTCACCAAAGCCATCTTTGACGGGGCAAAGGCTGCCGTTGAAATATCTCTTTTTTTGCTCGGCATAGTGTCGCTGTGGCTGGGCATTACAAAGATTATCGAGGATTCGGGACTCATCTACCGAATTTCCCATCTGTTCAGGCCCCTGATTACCCGTCTTTTTAAAAGTATACCTGGAGACCATCCTGCCATCACCTCAATCACGCTTAACATGCTGGCAAACCTGTTCGGTCTCGGCAATGCGGCAACGCCGCTGGGCATCAAGGCCATGCAGGACCTCCAGTCCCTGAACGAAAAAAAAGACACCCTGACCTTTGAGATGATGCTTTTCATTGTCGTCAACACGGCAAGCATCCAGCTGGTACCCTTTACCGTTGTCGGCATTCTTTCTGATTTCGGCTCTCAGAATCCTTCAGGCATAGTGCTGCCCACGATATGCGCAACCGTTATTTCCGCCGTCATTGCTATTGGCATCCTGTTTTTGTTCAGGAGGTTTGCGAAGTGAAGACCATCACCTTTATTTCCCAGCTTGTGATCCCGGCTTTCATACTGTTTGTCGTGCTCTACGGCGCTTGCAAAAAGGTAAGGGTGTATGATTCGTTTGTGTCCGGGGCAAAAGAGGGCATCCGGGTAACGGTAAATATCTTCCCCTACCTGCTTGCCATTTTCATTGCGGTCAAGGCATTTCAGGCATCAGGGGCTTTTGATATTATCAGAGCTGCTCTTTCCACCTCTCTGGCAGCGCTGGGCATTCCCCCGGAAGTGCTGTCTGTAGCACTCATTAAACCTCTCTCAGGAAGCGCATCAACAGCGGTCTTTATTGATATCGTAAAGACCACCGGCCCTGATTCGCTTGCCAGCAGGATTTCAGCAGTTATCATCGGCAGCGCGGAAACGACCTTTTATGTTCTTGCCGTGTACCTCGGAGCCGTGGGCATCCGGAAGACAAAGTATCTGGTGCCCGTGTGCCTTATTGCCGATGCCGTAGGTATCATTATCGCGGTTACTCTCGTACGGCTTATGTTTTGAAGAATAATAATTAAATCACTAACGCCTTTCATAATTCGTATTTCATAATTCATTAGTCTCTTAAGACTAAATTTCTTGCACATATGGAAAGAAAAATTAAAAATCTGGAACTCAAGAAATCAGGAAAATTTTGTTTTTACCTTTGTGAGTTCCTGAGTTCCAAATTCAATCTTCTTTGTTTCTTTTTTAGTCTTTGCGGTTAACTTTTGTTCTGGCTTGTCCGGGTTAGGAATTATGAGTTATGAGTGGAAGGTGAAAGGTGAAGAAGGGTTGCGGGTTGTGTGTTACGGGTTGAAAGAGTACTATGGAAGATAAAGAGAGTAAACAGTCAGAGCTGAAGCTCATCAGGGTGAGTCTTTTCTTGAAGGGCATTATCATCTCCTGGTCTTTTTACCTGGCAATAAAGGGAGAGACCTGGCTTGAGAGCATTTTTTATCTCAGCATATCTATTTTATTTGCGGGGCTGTTTGTTTTCCAGGTGAACAAATACCGCAACAAGAAAAAGGGAACCGCAGAGCACGCAGAAGACGCAGAGCGTTGAGTGTATGAGTTGCGGAGTTAAGAGAAGGGGCAAGGGCGAAAAGTGCAATGTGAAATGTGGAAGGTGGGTAGTGAAAGGTAAACACCCTGCGGTTAACATCAGAAGCTTTAAATTTTCAGGCGTGACAGTATCCTTGAAACAAGATAATTTACCTCTTTAATCTTCATAAAGCTGAGGACACTGAAGTAGAAAACAGCCGCCCCGCCGATTGTTATTAAAAGAGAAAGCGTTTCACCAGCCATCCCCAGGCCAAATACATTTCCCAGAGCACTATCTAACCAGCGGGCTCCCATTCCCATTGCCAGAGAAACCAGAGCTACTTTAACCAGGGTTGCCATGAGTTGCCTGACGGCGTAGCCCTTTATCTCCCGGTAGAGGGCACTGCTTAAAAAGAGAAAGTTGGCAGTAACGCACAGCGATGTGGATAGGGCAATGGCCTTGTGCTGGAGAGGGTTTAACGTAAGCATAATAACCAGGATGTTCAGCCCTACGGTTAAAAACGACCCCACAACCGGATAGCGGGTTTTATTTAACGCATAGAAGACCGGCACGATAATTTTCAGGCCTGAATAGGCAAACAGCCCGAGAGCATACAGTGACAGTGCATACGCTGTGTTCAGCGTATCGAAGGCATTAAATTTGCCGTGTTCAAAGATAAGCTTTACAATAGGCCCGGAGAGAAATATAAGGCCCAGCGAGGCGGGAACGGTGAGAATAAACGACAGCGCTGCCGAGGATACGTATGCTTCCCTGAGCCGGGGCAGATCGCCCCGCGAGGCGTGGGCGGAGACGACCGGCAGCGTGGCTATGGAAAGGGACACGCCAACCATTCCGATGGGAAACATGACGAGGCGAAACGCATAGTTGAGCCAGGAGATGCTGCCTTCCGCGCAGCTTGAGGCAAAAAACGTGTTCACAAACAGGTTAATCTCGGTGGCAGACAGGCCGATTATTGCCGGAAGCATGAGCTTCATAATCCTTCGCAGGCCTTCATCGCGGATATTAAAGTAGAGGTTGAACCGGAAGCCCTGGCGCTTTAATGCGGGAAGCTGCACAGCCAGTTGCAGTGCCCCGCCGATAAGAGTCCCCACAGCCATGCCGATGATAGGGGGCTGATGATAAAAGGAAAAAACAAATGAAAGACCAATCCCTGATACAATCGAGCCGAGGTTGAAAAAGCTTGAGGCCATTGCCGGAATGAAAAACTTGCCCAGGCTGTTCAAGATGCCCATCGCCACAGCAGCAAGAGATACAAACAGTAAAAACGGAAACATGATGGTGGTCATCAGCGTGGTGAGTTCATGCTTGCCGGTAATTCGGGAGAAATCAGGCGACATGATGGAGACGATGGCACCGGAAAAAATCATGCCCAGGAGGATAATGGTCCCGACAATTACCAGGATGGCGGATATGACATTATTTGCCAGCTTCCAGGTGTGCTCAGCACCCTTTTTATTGCGGTGATCGGTAAATACGGTTACAAAGGCAGAGCTGAGCGCTCCTTCAGCAAAAAGATCCCGCAGCAGATTTGGGATGCGGAATGCAACAACAAAGGCGTCATAGGCATAACCGGCGCCAAAAAAACCGGCAAAGACCTGCTCCCGGATAAGACCGAGTATGCGGCTCAGGAAGACCGCAAAGCTGACGGTTCCGGCAGAGCGAGCTATAGTGCCTGTTTGTACGTTGTCCTGTTTTGTCATAGGTGGTCGAGGGGCGGCCTGTTTATCTTGAAAGGAATATAGGGAAAAGAGGCATGGTTGTCAAATGTATTCAAAAATTATCAAAAACCATATAATAGATTCTTGCTGTGCATGCGCATAATGTGATACATTGACGCTAACTCTAACTTCAAGAATAACATTAGATTAAATTGTAAAAATTTAGATTTGGTCCGGCAGTTTTTACATGAAGGCTTGGACCTAATACGAAAGTCAACAATACCAAAATAACCCTCGCATGAGATGCTCAAACAGAAGTTTTGAAGGTGAACCCTGAACTTTTCTAAAACACTCCCTGTCACAATATATTTTTTTTGCATATAAACATACTACAATA
>CAIYCZ010000106.1 GCA_903924805.1 uncultured delta proteobacterium
AGCAGGGATTTCAGCAGCTCATCATCAAGTAAAACCCGTTTCAAGCTCATGCAGTGCCCTCTCCCGATGATGATTCAATCCGCTCAAGGATTTCCCGGGTTCTCAGGCTATCCTTATACCGGGCATAGCGGTTCTCCTGTTCCCGGGACAGGTTTGCATCCGAGTTGCCCTCCCAGCGCCGGCATAGATAGACGGGCTTGAAAATACGGCCCACACGGTATTCCCGGGAAATCCGCAGCGCTGCTGCATAGTCCTCCCCGTAACTCACATCGGGAAACGGGAACTGCCGGAGCACGCAGGCGGGAAAGGCGCGCGGCGCACCGATGCCGTGGACTCTCAGCAGATTATTTCTGCCGTTTTCCTCAGTCCACTCGCGGTGCTCAACCAGCCCGGGCGGTATCTCCTGAAGGGAAAAATTGACCACCCGGTAGGTCCCCACCACCATGCCATAGCATCCCTCGCACAGCATTTCAACCATGGTGGAAAGAGTATCCTCATCCGCATAGAGGTCATCTGAATCAAGCTGGCAGACATAGCGTCCGCAGTGTGGCGACATGACCGCCTCGTTCCAGCATCCGCCAATCCCCCGGTCGGTTCGCGCAGGCACTATGGTAACTACCCGTGAGTCCCCCGTTGCCACCTCGCGGATCTTCTCCCCGGTTCTGTCGGTAGAGTGATTCTGCACAACAATGACATTAAACGGGAAAGCGGTCTTCTGGCTGAGGGCGCTTTTTATCGCATCTGCAACCGTCTTCTCCCGGTTGCGCACCGGTATCACCACGCTTGCCTCAACCGGACAGGCAGCTGAATCCTGCGGCAGAGGCCGGCATACCGGCTCCACGTATGCTCCAATGCTCCTCAGGTGTTCGCTGGCCACTGCCTCCATTTCCTGCTGGTATTGAAGGCGTGCCGGGTCAACATAGTCAAACTGCGCTGCTGATGCTATTTTTCGCTCATCACTTCGAACAAGAGCGAGCGGCTCCGGTATTCTTACAACCGGCGCACACCGGGAAACTTTAAGCCGCAGTTCATAGAATCCAGCCCACCTGCTTTCTCCGAGCCTGCCGTATGTTCCCAGGGCAGTATCAATCACGGTTCTCTGACATATCAGCAGGGGGCCGAACGAGAAGTCATCCCTGATGCTTCCCGCCTGGTAATCAATCAGCATCCGTATCTGTGCCGGATCCGGTGTGTCCTCATAGTAGTCAGCATAATACAGTCCAGCCGTCCCCGCGCGTACTTTTTGCAGCAGGCGATCTATTCCCGCCGCGGTAATTCCCACCCCCCGCGGGGAGGGGATAAACAGTATAAAGGGACAGGGCCGTGCTTTTTCCAGCGCCGTTAAAACTGCAGCACCGCCCAGAGGATACGGTGTCTTGAGAAGCACAAAATCTCCTTCAGGAGTGTCTGCTTCAGGCTTCTGAACAATGATACCTTTTTCAATGAGGGGATGGGAATGCAGTGCCTTGATGAGCGTGGTATTGGGCAGGCTGCCTTCGTCAAGTAGGATAGCGGCAATGGGGTTCATATGCAGGAAACGTTGCGCGTTACGGGCTGCGGGTTTGCGAGCAACCGGCTTTTAACCTGCAACGCGAAACCCGAAACTCGTACCATTATTTGGATTCTTTTAATTTCCACAGCGTGCAGGTGCCGTCATCAGACCCGGCAATGAGATACTGGCTGTCAGTGCTGAAATGCACGGACTCAACGATATTGGTATGGCCTTCCAGTTTTTTTATTACCGCACCTTTCTGAAAATCCCAGATAAAAATAGAGTTGTCGCCGGACCCTGAGGCTACATATTTCCCGTCCGGGCTTACCGCCAGACACCAGACCGCCTCATCATTTTCCTTGAGGGTCCTGACGTGAGCACCTTGCTCAATATCCCACACCCGTATCGTGTTGTCATCAGAGGCTGATATGAGATATTTCCCGTCCGGCGTGTAGATAAGCGACCATACATAGCCGGTGTGCCCCTTTAAATTCTTTACTGCTTTGCCTTCTTTGATGTCCCATATCTTAATCAGCGCATCCCAAGAGCCCGATGCCAGAAACTTCCCGTCGGGGCTGTATGCCAGGGACCACACATAGCTGGTATGGCCCTTGAGGGTCTTTACTGATTTTTCCTCCGCAACATCCCACAGTTTCACCGTATTATCATCAGATCCGGAAGCAAGATAGTGTCCATCAGGGCTGAATTGCATAGTCACCACATAGTCTTCATGCTCCCTGAGGGTCTTCATGTTCTGCCCGGTTGAAGCAGCCCAGAGTTTTATGGTTTCATCGTCTGAAGCTGAGGCCAGAAGCCTGCCATCGGGGCTGAAGCACACGCAGTTCACATCATCAGTGTGCCCGTTTAATTCCTTTATAAGGGTGCCGCCTTTTACATCCCAGACGCGAATGCTGTTGTCCTTTGAGCCGGAAATAAATGTGCTTCCATCAGGATGAAACTGCACCGACCAGACAGCGCGTGTAAAGCCATCTATTGTCGCGACCGGCTTCCGCTTCTCCATATCCCAGAACATGACGGTACAATCCCGTGAACCGGAGGCCATATGCCGGCCATCAGGGCTGAGGCTTATAGACCATACAAATCCCGTATGCCCTTTATAGGTTTTCACTTCCTTGCCGGTAGCAAGATTCCACAGCCTAATAGTCCCGTCATCAGAGCTCGACACCAGGCTTTTACCATCTGACGTGAAACTCACCGCAATCACAAAATCACGATGGCCCACCAGTGTCTGAATGTTTTCTCCGGTTGTCACGTCCCATAGTCTTACGGTCATATCATCTGATGCAGATGCTATGCAGGTACCGTCGGGGCTGTAGGCAATCGCTTCAATAATGTTGGTATGCCCCACAAACGATTTCACCAGCTTGCCGGTATGTAAGTCCCAGAGTTTGATCGTGTCGTCATCAGACCCGGATGCCAGAAGCTTTCCGTCAGGGCTGAAGCGCACCGAGGTAACATCATTACCGTGACCCCGCAGGGTCATGGCGGCCTTGCCGGTCTTGACATCCCAGAGCTTTATTGTGTGGTCATCAGACCCGGATGCCAGAAGCTTTCCGTCAGGACTGAAGCGCACCGAGGTAACATCATTACCGTGACCCCGCAGGGTCATGGTGGCCTTGCCGGTCTTGACATCCCAGAGTTTGATCGTGTCGTCATCAGACCCGGATGCCAGAAGCTTTCCGTCAGGACTGAAGCTTATGGAAACCACATAATCGGTATGCCCGGAGAGGAACAGCTTTTCCTGATGCGTAGCCGTATCGAACAGGTAAATGCCGATTGAGGTAGCTACTGCCAGCATTTTCCCGTCATGAGAATACTTCACGTTAAAAATCCATCCCTTGCCGAACGTGCGCACCGGGCTGCTCTTTATCTTTTGTGCCATTAAATTTTTCTCTTCAAAGAAGATAGATGACGGACCCGTTTAAGGGCAAAACTTTCAGCAATCAGCTTATTTCTTTTTTAAGCTGAAATCTGACGGCTGATTGCTTTAATTGGTTTCTGCGGATATCGGCGAAAATCTGCGTCCTGAAAAAATATTAGATAGTCTTTTCTGCCTTAAACTTCCCTACGTCATCACCGCTGAAACCAAGCTCTTTGAGCACCTCTTCGTTGTGCTGGCCAAGCAGCGGAGGAGGTGTTTTTATTTCAGCCGGCGTTTTTGAGAATTTGATGGGTGCGCCCGTTACCTTGATCTTCCCGCACTTGGGATGATCTATTTCTACCAGCATGTTCCTGGCAATAACCTGCGGGTCGGCAAAAATCCGGTCAATCGTATAGATCGGGCCGCACGGAACACCGCCTTTGTCGAGAATGTCGAGCCACTCATTCATGTTTTTAGCAGCGATCACCTTACTGATTATCTCAACCACTTCATTGCGGTTTTTCACCCGCTGGGCATTGGTGGCAAATTTGGGGTCATCTGCGATGTTTTGCAGACCGGTGGCTTCGCAGAATTTTTTCCACAGATTATCATTCCCTACGGCAATATTAATATAGGCATCCTTTGCCTTAAACGCCTGGTAGGGGACGATGAGCGGATGCCCCGATCCCACCTTCTCCGGAACCTGACCGGAAGCAAGATATCTGCCCCCCTGATAGGTAAGCCAGGATACCTGTCCGTCAAGCATTGATGCATCAACCATCTGTCCTTCACCGGTGCGCTCCCGGTGGAACAGGGCGGTAACTATGCCAATGGCTGCAAACATGCCCGTGGCAATGTCGGTCACGGCAACGCCTACTTTAATCGGAGGTCCTCCCGGCTCACCGGTAATGCCCATGATGCCGCCCATGCCCTGAAGGACCTGGTCAAAACCGGGCCGTTCCCGGTACGGGCCGGTCTGGCCGAAGCCTGAGATGGAGCAGTAAATAATTTTCGGGTTTATTTTTTTGACGCTCTCATAGTCAAGACCGAGCCGGTCCATGGCACCCGGCCGGTTTGTCTCAAGAAGAACATCTGATTTTGCAATCAGCTTATTGATAATCGTCTTGGCGTCTTTACTCTTCAGGTTAAGGGAGATGCTTTTCTTGTTGCGGTTGATGCTTAAGAAGTAGGAGCTTTCTCCTTCAATAAACGGGGGACCCCATGCCCGGGAGTCATCACCACTACCCGGGGCCTCTACCTTCAGCACTTCTGCTCCCATATCCGCGAGCAGCATGGTGCAGTAAGGCCCCGCCAGTGCCCGTGAAAAATCAAGTATCTTGATACCTTTCAGTGCGCCTGTCATACGTCATTTCCTCCTTTATTTACCGTATTAATTTCCAATCCCTCTCTCACTACCCGTATAACCTTTTAAATATATGAATCTTAATGAAAATTGTCAACCCATTTTCAATCACCATTTCCAATCAGGACTTTCCCCGAAAATTGAGTCATAGAAATCCTGCAAACGGCATGATGAGAAGATGAGCAGTGAGCAGGGAAACGGGAACTGGGAGGAGCAGTTTTTTAATAAAATGGGGAAACTTTTTCGGGGGAAGATCATGCGGTTAACCACAGAAGAGATGAGGAATAAGCGGCAGCGGATGTGAAGCCTATCTCACCCCTGCTTGCGCCACAGCAGGCAAGCGCTGGCGGAGGCAAGGGGTCAGAGGCAAGGGGTCATGGAGCCCCCATTAAAAAGTGCTGAGTAACGAGTGTCTCTCAGTGCTGAGTGCTGAGAATAATAAATTGTTATTTACAAGTGCCGTGCTTGCATAGTACAATCTTTTTGTTAAAAATCTTTTTAAAAAACCTATGGAGAAAGTGCGCATAATAGAATACTGGTTAGATTCCGCAGCACGGGACCTCGATACGGCTGACATCCTTTTTCAAAACAGTAGATATGACTGGTGCCTTTTCATCGGCCATCTCGTGATAGAAAAAGCGCTGAAAGCATTGTATATCAGGGATGCCGGTGACGCTCCTCCACGCACTCACAACCTTGTGAGACTTGCCGAACTGACAACAGCGCCATTGTCTGATGAACAAAAAGAGCTGTTGATGGATATAACCAGGTTCAATATTGAAACAAGATACCCTGATTATAAGCACAGTTTTCAAAAACTGTGCACGAAAGCATTTGCCGAAGAATATTTTGTTAAAATTAAGGAGCTGCATGTATGGCTGAAATCTCAAATAACTCCATGGCCGTAGTTAAAAAATTGCTCGACGAACTGAAGGCTGCCAATTTCAGAATTGAGGAAGCCTTTCTGTTCGGCTCCCATGCCCGTGGTAACCCCGGAGAGTGGAGCGATATTGATGTGGCTCTGGTGTCACCCGACTTCTCAGGCGTGTCATTTTATGACAGTAAAAAATTAAATGCCTTTATATTAAAAGTTGATACAAGAATTGAGCTGCATCCCTTCCGCCCCGAGGATTTTACCGAAGATAATGACTTCATACGAGAAATCATAAAAAGCGGCATACCCCTCCAGTAGGGAGTGCTGAGCAAAAAAATAGTGCTGGGTGCTGAGTAACGAGGGCCTTTATAAGTGCTGAGTGCTCTGGAATTTAGTGCTGTGCAGGAGCTACCCTGCTTCTGCTTCCGCCGACAGGGCAAGGGAATTATAGCATTACTATACTATTCTTTTCGGTACTCTTCTTTTGCAGCCGGGGGCACTGCCTCTGCCGGGTCAATCACTTCCACCCCTGAAGACTCAACTGCTTGTCTCAGTTCATGATCTGATGTTACGATAATTAGTCGGTCCTTTTTGTCTTGAAAATGTTTTTGCAATATCAGCGCTGATGATAAATGCACTGCATCGGCCCCGCGAAGCGCAAAGTTCTTTGTTAATTCTGTAGCGTTATTCACCACTTCAGCAGTCAACTGAACCTGGATAAAAAAAGCCCAATCATCCTCAAGCTCCCGTGCCTTAAGCTTAAACTGAGCAGCAGTAATTTCACGGGCCTTCCGCTTTCTGGAGAGAGTTGCCATAACCTCAATAAGCCCGAGCGATGCACATGCTATAACCTCATTGCGGGCAAACAGATCCTGCACCCAGTTTGTACCGGCCTCATTATAATAGCGTTTGACCCATGCGCTGGCATCAAGATAATAGAATATCACCGTCTGTCCTCTACCAGTAGCTTTGAGGCTGCACAGCCCCGGCCTTTTATTGGCTGAACAATACGAAAGGACTTGGGTCTTTTTAAAGGCACGGTAAACGTTCCATCAATAGCCAAATGCCTCATGGTTATTGAGCCTTCTTTTTTATCCTTTACTATGCGGGCTAATTGCATAATCTGGCGGGCTTCTTTCTCGCTCAATAATTCAATGGTGTTACGTAAAGATTCTTTAGCTGAGCTCATACTGCTTCCTCACATTGTGCTCTGGTCTTATAGCATACCAGAAAGGGGTCGTTTTACAGGTATTGTTTTTCTGTTGTTGGTATAAATAGAATGTTTGCCACCTTCTCTGAGTAAATAAAAGCCGTTTTCTTCAAAGTAGCGGATCAGCTCCTGCCGCTTAACCGACATTGCTGACCTCTAC
>CAIYCZ010000107.1 GCA_903924805.1 uncultured delta proteobacterium
GGGGCCTTACTATATCACTATGAATGGCCCGGAGGTGTTTAAGTTCGCAGTAAACGTCATCTGCCTGGCGACCAGACAGGCTGTCGCTGCTGCCCACCTTGAGCTGTCCGACATCGAGCTTTTAATCCCCCATCAAGCCAACACCCGCATCCTGAAATCAGCCGCCAAGGCACTCGAGCTACCCCTGGAAAAGGTCTTCATCAATGTAGACCGCTATGGCAATACCTCGGCAGCCTCTATCCCTATCGCTCTGTGTGAGGCTGTAGAGCAAGGACGGCTTAAGGAGAGCGACCATGTTGTATTAGTCGGCTTCGGCGGCGGGCTGAGCTGGGCAGCTATGGTCATCGAATGGGGAACCCCCGGGGGAAATCCTAAATCCTAAGCTCGAAATCCGAAACAAATCCAAATGAACGAAAAACAAAGTTTGAGCCTCACACCTACGAAAGTATAATGTGGGGTTTTGAATTTAGTTCTTTGGGTTTCGATATTGTTTAGGATTTCGGATTTGGGTATTGGAATTTAGTAACCCTTAAGGAGAATACATTGTTAGACATAGCGATAATCGTAATCTACTTTCTGGGCATGATAGCTATTGGCATCCGTGTCTACCGCAAGAAGGCAGCAGCGACTTGCAACGGTTATTTTGTTGCCGACCGACGCGGCTCGGCTGTGTTCATAGTGGGGTCGCTCTGCGCCACCATTATCGGTGCCTCAGTAACACTGGGAATGGCAGGGCGTGGTTACAGGATGGGGCTTCCCGGAGCCTGGTGGCTCTTGGTGGGAAGTATCGGCCTGCTTATCCTGGGCTTTTTCTTCGCCAGCACAGTGAGGAAACTCGGCCTCTACACCCTGCCCGCACTGGTGGAAAAGCAATACAACAGCAAAACGGCGGGGCTGGTAGCCTCTATACTCATCGTGGTTGCCTGGCTGGCCGTTATAGCTGCACAGATAATCGCAGCCGGTAAGATCCTCTCTATTCTGATGCCGGACGTTAACCTCTCCCTGGTGATGGTTATCTCCGCTGCTGTACTTACCTTATACACTTTCCTCGGAGGCCAGTATTCTGTGATCCACACCGACCTGGTCCAATTCATCATAATAGCCGTCGGAACTTTAGTATGCCTGGGATTAGTCCTGGATCGCGTAGGGGGATTCGGCGGATTGCACGCCTCCCTTCCCGCAGACTACTTCTCTTTCCCGATAAGCGCAAAGTTCGGATGGCCGCAGCTAATAACGCTCCTAATCTTAACAGGCTCGACTTACGTAGTAGGCCCGGATATGTATTCACGGCTATTCTGCGCCCGCAACGAGAAGGTGGCTAAGTCATCGGCGCTTTCAGCCGCACTTATAACTATACCTTTCGCTTTCATCATAGTCCTCATCGGGATGGGAGCTATGGTCTTATTCCCCGATATCGCCTCTCAACATCCCAATCTATCTCCTGTGCAAGCCTCTGAACTGGCTTTCCCCACCGTAATCAAAGATGTACTGCCCATCGGGGTGAGTGGCCTGGTGATCGCAGCTCTACTTGCCGCTATGATGTCCTCTGCAGATACATGTTTAATTACCACAAGCACTATAGTGAGCTCAGACATCTATAAACGCGCAGCACCAAAGGCTAGTGAGCGGAAAATCCTTATGGTTGCCAAGCTGGGCGTGATTGTTATCGGCGCGCTTGCCTTAGTTGTGGCCCTAAAAGCGGGTGGGATAATAAACACCCTCTTGCTGGCCTACACTGTTTTCACAAGCGGCGTGGTGCTTCCCGTAGTAGCGGGATTCTTTAAGGATAAGCTGAGGGTGAACTCGATAGGAGCAATAACGGCTATCATAGGAGGAGGGGTCACAGCCTTGGTGATAAAACAATTCCTCCATGTAGACGCCTTCAGCCCTAAAAACTTGATTGGATTCGGCGTTTGCGCTGTGCTGCTATTTGGTGTAAGCTGGATAACCAGAAAAATACACTTCAAAATGTCATTCTGAGCCTAAGGCGAAGAATCTCCTATTACCTTCGAGACCCTTCGCTCCGCTCAGGGTGACATAGAAGAATCGACACACTTGCAATTGAAC
>CAIYCZ010000108.1 GCA_903924805.1 uncultured delta proteobacterium
ATGGAAGGTGTTGATGCAGACCACCGGGTTGATGCCTGACTTGCGGATGGTGTTGATGTGGTGAATCATGTTTGCCAGCCCCTTTTCCAGCAGGGCCAGATTCTCTTTCGTGTATTCTTCGGGACGCGCTATGCCGGCGACTACCCTGGGGCCGCCGCCGTGCATCTTGAGTGCTCGAATAGTTGTGGTCAACACCGAGACGTGCGGTTTTAACCCGCTGAAGCGGCACTTCACGTTCCAGAACTTTTCAAAGCCGATGTCTGCCGCGAATCCGCTCTCGGTGACATGATAATCAAACATCTTAAGCCCTATCCGGTCGGCAATGATTGAAGACTGTCCTACCGCAATATTGGCAAAGGGGCCGGCATGCACCATGCACGGCTGGTACTCAGCCGTGCTCATTAAGGTGGGATTAATGGTATTTCGCATCCAGGCGCACATGGCACCGCCCACCTCAAGATCGCCGCTAGTGACCGGTTTTCCGCTCTTGTCAAAGGCTACGGTAATCTTGTCCAGGCGCTGCCGCAAATCTGCAAGGTCTTTTACTATGGAAAGAATGGCCATGCACTCGGAGCCCACCGCAATGCCGAATTTTGACTGCATGGTAAAACCGTCCATTCTGCCGCCAAGCCCGATGACAATAGTGCGCAGGCTCTGGGCACAAAAGTCTATTACCCAGCCCATCTCAACACGGTTGGGGTCAATGTCAAGACGGCGCATGCCGGTGAGCCGCTGAAGCTGCTCATCAGTATAGTTGCGTTCATGCTGCATCCGGGAGGTAAGCGCAACCATTGCCAGGTTGTGGGCATTCATAATATCATTGATATCCCCGGTAAGTCCCAGAGAGAATTCGGTCATGGGAATCAGCAGGGCATTGCCGCCGCCGGCAGCCGTTCCTTTAACATTCATGGTCGGACCGCCTGAGGGCTGGCGCAGACACCCGCCCACATTTTTCTTGCGATAGCCAAGCCCTTCCATCAATCCAACAGAGGTGGTGCTTTTGCCTTCACCCAGCGGCGTGGGAGTGATAGCGGTAACTTCAACGTATTTGCCGTCCGGTTTGTCCTTGAGACGCTCCATAATTTTCAGAAAATCAAGCTTTGCCAGCTTGCCCATGGGAATAACTTCGTCCTTTTTCAGATTCAGCCGGTCCCGCCATTCGTCGGGAGTAGGCATATTTTTTTCAGCCGCTTCTGATATTTGCCAGTCAGCCATCTTTGTCGCATCGTAAGGCATACGGTCCTCCTCTGGATGGTTTGTTAGTTAGCAATTGCCAACAATATTAATTAAATAAACATTTTATGTGTGTGCCAATAGCATGTCCCTGTGGGTCGTTTCCCATACCCCTCGAGACAGGAAATGTCTATGATTAGACATACCAATAGCCTTTTATTCTCCCGGTTTACATACTAATTGAGGGGATTGTGAAACACCTGCAGTGTAGAGAGCCAAGAGTTTAGATTAAGATTCTTAAAAGGAGTTTATGTTATACATGCCTCTTAACCTCGTATTTCCCGGCCGGTTAGTACGCGATTTGCGGGGCATGGTTACCGTCACCTGCGGTGAGAACCCTCTCTATCTCCTGCAATCCATCACGTTGCTATAAAAAAGCTGTACATCTGTTGAAACCCGCATGTACACTGGCTTTGAGTCAGAGCACAACTTTATTCTCTTCTTTTTATATGGTTACCCATAGACATAAGAAGTTCCGTTGTAAGCTGACAAATGGTAAATTTTAATTTCTGGCGGGGAGTGTAGAAAAAGTAAAATTATCACTTGGTTGCTATTAAAACCTACTAACAGAGTGGTTTTTCTTTGTCAAGGCGATTTTATATGTTTACAAGCAGACTTCTGTAATCTCTGCCGTCACCATAGTGTTTATACATCTTTAAAGTCCAGCCCCATCCGGAATTTTAAAAAAT
>CAIYCZ010000109.1 GCA_903924805.1 uncultured delta proteobacterium
GTTCATAACGGTATTATAGAAAATTACCTTGAGCTCAAGCATATGCTTAAGAAGGAAGGTCAGGAATTTCAGTCCGAGACCGACAGCGAAGTCCTCTCCCATCTGTTCGCCAGGTTTATTATGCAGGGATGCTCCTTTGCGGAATCGGTTCGCAAAGGTCTTGCAATGGTACGGGGCTCCTTTGCCATTGCGGTGCTCAACGAAGCTGATCCATCTGAGATCATCGCTGCGCGAAACGAAAGCCCGCTGGTGATGGGCCTCGGGGATGGAGAAAATTTTGTTGCCTCTGATGTCCCGGCAATCCTTCCCTATACCCGCAGGATGATTTTTCTTGAAGATGGGGATATGGCAATGCTGCGTCAGGATGCGGTACAGATAGAGACCCTTGCCGGTCAGGTGGTGCAGCGGGTGCCGCGGATTATCACCTGGGATCCGGTAATGGCTGAAAAAGGGGGCTACAAGCACTTCATGCAGAAGGAAATATTTGAACAGCCACGGGCCATCATAGATACGCTTCGCGGACGGATTTCCGAGGATAGCGGCGAAGTATTTCTCAACGGGCTTGAAACCCATGCCGGGGAGCTGAAGGCGATTGAGCGCATCTATTTTGTTGCCTGCGGAACTTCCTACTATGCAGGGCTGGTGGGAAAATTCATGGTGGAAGAAATGAGCCGCATACCGGTTGAGGTCGATCTGGCCTCGGAATTTCGCTACCGTGATCCCCTGGTGAATGAACGCTCGCTTATCATATTAATTTCTCAGTCAGGGGAGACTGCAGATACCATGGCAGCCATGCGCGAGGGAAAGGGAAAAGGCGCCCGGACCCTTGCTATCTGTAATGCTGTGGAGAGCAGCCTGGCACGGGACTGTGACCATGTACTCTATACTCATGCAGGGCCGGAAATCGGGGTAGCCTCAACCAAGGCATTTACCAGCCAGGTGACGGCCATTTTTCTGATAGCCCTGTATCTGGGCAAGCTGCGGGGAGAAATTACGGATGAAAGATCCCGCCAGCTTCTCCAGGACCTGGTGCGGTTGCCCCACCTGATGGAGAGGGTTTTAGACCGTGATGGAGAAATAGAAAAAGTTGCCCAGGTATATGCAGATGCCAGAGATTTTCTGTTTCTTGGCCGCGGGATCAATTACCCGATTGCGCTTGAAGGGGCGTTGAAGCTGAAAGAAATATCCTATATCCATGCTGAAGGATACCCGGCCGGAGAGATGAAGCACGGGCCGATTGCACTCATTGATGAGGATATGCCCGTAGTTGTGGTGGCGCCGCGCAACAGCACCTATGAGAAGGTTATGAGCAATATTGAAGAAGTAAAGAGCAGAAAGGGCCGGACTATTGCCCTTGCCACGGAAGGAGACAGCGAAATTGAAAAAAAGGTTAATCACGTGATTTTTATTCCCGAGACCAATCCCCTGCTCACCCCCCTTCTCACCGTCATCCCGCTGCAGCTTTTCGCCTACCATGTTGCGGTAATTAAGGGAACGGATGTCGATCAGCCGAGAAATCTTGCAAAAAGCGTTACGGTAGAGTGATTTTTTTTGGACGCAGATGAACGGGAGATTACCAGGATAATAAATAAGGAAATGAGCGCTGCGGCAGCAAGCGACAATCTGTGCCAGGATAAGGAAACATGCATGTCTCAGTTTACCGGAAATCTGTGCGGAACCACCATTGGCAGTCTCCCGCTTCTTGATGCCCGGGAGGCTACTGAGCTGGTATTCACCTATGCACCCTTGCTGCCGTCATGGGTACAGCTTCCCCGGAACCCCGGAGAGGGAATGCTTGAGCAGTACAATGAAGGGCTGCCGGGCATACAGGAGAAGGACGGGCGAATATATTTTGATACCGGGGATGCTGCGTTTGAGCAGTCACTGCTTACCTTTTATGAAAATTATCTGGGTGCTACAGAGGGGGGATCTGCGGAGTGCCTGGAGCGATTTGCTTTATCACCCGGACGGGCCAGAGGCTTCTTCTCCTTTATTGAGCTGCTGGCTGCAAAAAAGACGCCCTCGCCCAAAGTGGTCAAGGGGCAGATTACCGGGCCGTTTACCCTGGCTACCGGCCTCAAAGACCAGCAGGGGAAATATGCCTATTATAA
>CAIYCZ010000110.1 GCA_903924805.1 uncultured delta proteobacterium
GCTCATCCCCCGTCATTGCGACGTACCATGAAGTACGCCTCATTCCTCGTGATTTCGCGCGCTTTGCGTCTGTATGTTTTTGACCAGCCTGGGAAAAACCACTTTTTCAACAACCTGCTAAAGCCTTTTGTATGTTTCTTTTAAACGGAGGCCGTATAATACCTTTTTGCGTAATGATGCCCGTGATATACCGGGCGGGAACTACATCAAAAGCAGGATTCCATACCGTAACACCTTCCGGGGCAATCCGCTGCTTCCCGATATGCGTGATCTCGCGGGCGCTTCGCTCTTCGATAGGTATGTCGGCGCCGCTTTTAATATTCTGATCAATCGTTGACAGAGGCGCAGCAACGTAAAATGGTATGCCATGCATTTTTGCAAGGACTGCCATCATGTAGCTCCCGATTTTGTTTGCGGTATCGCCATTCAGGGCAATGCGGTCTGCGCCAACTATCACCAGGCCGGCCCCTTTGCGCTTCATGTAGTATCCGGCAGTGCTGTCAGTGATCAGGGTAAAAGGTATTCTGTCTTTTTTCAGCTCCCACGCGGTAAGGCGTGCTCCCTGAAGAAGCGGGCGTGTTTCACAGGCTACCACAAATACTTTTTTGCCGGATTCAGCAGCAGCCCTGATAACACCCAGTGCTGTTCCATATCCGGCTGTTGCCAGAGACCCGGCGTTGCAGTAGGTTAGTACGGAAGCGCCATCAGGAATAATTTCCTTTCCCTGCTGCCCGATGAGCTTATTGGTTGCAATATCCTCACGGTAAATCGAATCCGCCTCCTGCACCAGAAGTTTTTTCAGTTTGTGTATCCCCTTGCTCCTGTTTTTCAGTACAATATATTTTAACCGTTCCAGCGCCCAGTCTATATTTACGGCGGTTGGCCTCGTTTTAAAAATGCGGCTGCAGGTGTGCGTAAATTTTTGATAAAACTCCCTGAAACTGTCCGTTTTGATATTTCCCGCTTCCAGTGCAACTGCCATGGCTGCAATAACGCCCAGCGCCGGTGCTCCGCGCACCGCAAGCCTGTTTATGGCATCAATAACTGACTCAACATCCCTGCATATGAGATATTTTTCATGCTCAGGGAGTTTTGTCTGGTCAAGAATCAGTATGTGGTCGCCTTTCCATTTGATTGGCTGTATCATATTACCCTGCAAGTTTTTTCCTGAGAAGTTCAGTAACCATCTGCGGGTTGGCTTTTCCCTGTGTCGCTTTCATAACCAGCCCGACAAAAAATCCAAACAGCTTTTCCTTTCCCTGCCGATATTCTTCAGCCTTTTCAGCATGAGCATCAAGCACTTCCTTAACAGCTTTTTCCAGGGCGCCCTCATCAGACACCTGAACCAGCCCTTTATCAGCCACAATAGCAGCCGGCATCCTGCCTGATGTAACCATGTCTTCAAACACTGCCTTGGCAATTTTACCGCTTATGGTCCCTGCGTCTATCATACCCAGCATCTCAGCAAGATGCGCGGGAGTGACCGAAAACGCGCCAATCAGTCTGGTGTCCGGCACGCGGCGCAGGATATCCCCCATAACCCAGTTGCTTACCGCTTTGGGCTGGGCCCCGAGCCTGACACAGGCCTCAAAATAATCTGCCAGCTGCCTGACCGCAGTGAGTATATGAGCGTCGTAATCCGGTATTTGGTATTCTTTTACAAACCGTTCTTGCCGTGCTGTCGGGAGTTCAGGAAGACTCTGCCTGATCTGATCAACCCATGCGTCATCGACCACCAGGGGTACCAGGTCCGGATCGGGAAAATATCTGTAGTCATGGGCTTCCTCTTTGCTCCGCATTGATTCAGTAATACCCTGATCTGCATTCCACAGGCGGGTCTCCTGGCGTATTTTTTCACCGCTGTCAAGAACAACTGCCTGGCGCTGAATCTCATACTCCAGGGCGCGCATCACATGCCGGAAAGAATTCATGTTTTTAAGCTCTACCTTGGTGCCCAATCCTTTCATCCCCTTAGGCCGAAGCGAGATATTTGCATCACAACGGAAACTGCCCTGCTCCATGTTACCGTCACACACCTCAAGATACTGGAGGATCGCTCTGAGCACCCGCAGATATTCTCCTGCTTCCTCGGGGGTATTAATATCGGGCTCGCTCACTATCTCCATGAGCGGCACACCGGTCCGGTTAAAGTCAACATAGCTGTAGTCAGCAGGCTTCCCGTCAAGTTCATGTAAAAGTTTCCCGGCATCTTCTTCCATGTGAATTCTGGTAATACCTATTTTTTTATGCCGCTTTTCTTTTTCCATCTCGATCTCGAGATACCCGTTTCGAGCAAGGGGAAGCTCATATTGTGAAATCTGGTATCCTTTCGGCAGATCCGGGTAAAAATAATTCTTCCGGGCAAACTGGCTGTAAGGAGCAATATTACAGTCAGTGGCAAGGGCTGTCTTTATCGTCAATTCCACGACCTTTTTATTTAAAACCGGAAGAACCCCCGGCATTCCGAGGCATACGGGACAGGTGAGATGATTGGGGCTCTCCCCAAAGCTGGTAGAACATCCGCAAAATATTTTACTGTCTGTCAGCAACTGTGCGTGGACTTCAAGTCCTATAATTGTTTCATATTCCATATATTAAGTACCTTCAGGCAAACCTGCTGGCCGCAGGGCATGCTTCCATAGTAGTTACCATAAAGCATTTTTTTATAACACAAGACCCTTGAAAATACATCAGGAAAAATATGGCTGTTATTTTTAAGGACTCCCCCCAAAAATTCCCCATAGAAATCAGGCAAAGGCATGACATCAAGGAAAGGGAAGGACAAAGAAGCGGCAGACTGGCGCATTGCTTATCTTTGCCCCCTATAATTTTTTGGGGAAGTCCTGAAAATTATAAGAGTTGATTTATTATGTCTGCGAAGATAATGTAGGCAGGTCGGTCGATCAATCTCGGCTGGCCAACCGGTTGGCGGCCGATTTTCAGCCCCCTTCCTTCCTCTCGGCGTCGGTTTCGGCGAC
>CAIYCZ010000111.1 GCA_903924805.1 uncultured delta proteobacterium
ACCCCGCCATGGCGCCTCATGGGGTCTTCCCCTGCAAAGAGGCCGACTCATGGGTTGCCATAGCCGTTGCCACAGATGACGAGTGGAAGAAACTATGCAAATTTATCGGCAAGCCAGAGCTTGCCGATAATGAAAAATTCGCCACCATAAACGAGAGGTGGAAAAACCAGGAAGAGCTCAACAGCATAATCGGGGAATGGACCAAGGAACGCATGCCCTATGAAGCGATGGAAATACTGCAGAAGGCAGGCATTGCTGCCGGTGCCGTGAACCCGCCTGATACCACGTTCGAAGAGCCACAACTGCAAAAGAGAGACTACTTCTACAAATTGACGCGTGACATCATCGGCGAACAGCGATACTACGGCTTCCCTGTCAAATTCTCCGAGACCAAAATGAAGATGCGCCCTGCCCCTAAATTGGGAGAGCACAACGAATACGTCCTTGGTAAAATCCTGAAGCTGTCTAAAGAGGAAATAGCAGAGCTGGAAAAGAGCCAGATAATAGGCAATTACCCACTTGCCATGAGGTCCATGGGAGTATAACCTCTTTGCGCAGGGCCTCCGCCTGAAATCACTTGAATAAAAGCTTGCTCTTTGCAACTGCCCCTATAGAGCATTATTTGTGGAAGAGCTTAATGATTACAGCGGCGAGTACAAGCCCGATTTGAAGTGTAGGTCGTCAGCGTCGACGGCACAGTTCAGGGGCTAAGATTTTAAGCTCTTGGCCTGTGATAAAATATGTTAGGGTGCTTGCTATGAAAATAAAAATTGGAATGATGGGAGGTGGGGAGCTGGATGGCAGAGCTGATAAGGTGAAGATCCAGGGCGACTACATGATCCTGAATTGCCATACTGAAGGGACAGCACAGTGGAATATACAGGTGGCGTTTGATCACCGTGACATCACAACTCTTATCAAGCTGATGGCATTCAGTTCAGTCCCCTTATTTCTAATCTCCGGATTTAAATCGCGAAATAATCCTAAACCGCCGCTGGAGTTTTAAATTATGAAGCTAAGAATAACGTCACCTGAAATCGGTAAAATCGACTCTGAAGGTAAAATAAACAAGTTAAAGAGATCGGGCGATTACGTTGTGGTTACTGTAGCTGTTGAGTCCAACACCAAGTTCGATTTGAACACAAGCCTGGCTCTGGGGCATAAAGACCTTATGCGGTTAGTGGGTCTTTTTATTAAAAACAAGCTGCTTTTGTTTCTCATAACAGGCATAAAAAACCGGAATAATCCCAGACCATTACCTAAAAAGTGGTAGGCAGGCGGATTCTGCGTAAGGGCTGGATTCATTTCCGCTGAATTAGCCTCTGGGAGAGGAAGTTCTTCGATGTTGTTAGATTCCAGCTGAAGAACGTGATTTTCCGGGCAACATCGCATCTATAAAAATAAAAATGGAGAGGAGTAAACCAATGTTCGACCATATATTTCGACCCGGAAAAATAGGGAAACTGGAGATTAAGAACAGGCTTATAAAACCGGCGCAGCACTTGGGTACCGCTGATTACGAGACGGGTTTTATAACTGAGGATCAAATGAATTATTATCGTACCTGGGCCAAGGGCGGCGTGGGTCT
>CAIYCZ010000112.1 GCA_903924805.1 uncultured delta proteobacterium
AGGCTGATGCCGAAGAATTCCAGAATAAGAACCGGCCGGTGGAGGGCTTTGGAGATTATGCGGAAAGGATTTTTCAGGTCTTCTGCTATCCACTGCGCCTGCTGCAGCGAAGAATAGGTCTGCCCGTGAATGAAGTTAAACCAGTATATATAGATGGCTAAAACGGCAACAGGCAGTGCCAGGGAAACGGCAGTTGGCACCATCGCAGTACCCCGTTTAGTTCTGTTGACGAGGAAGTAAAGACCGGCGCCTGCTGCAATGAGAATGCCCTGCTGGCGAACCAGAACGGCAAGAGCGGTAAAAACAGATCCCAGCAGCACATCCCGCAGCCGATCCCGTTGTGCGCCACGGTAATAAAAAAAGACTGCTATCAGCATCAGGCTTATGAAATGCTGATCAGTAAAAAAGGTGAAGAAAAGAGGAAACGAGAAGGGATTAACAACCACCAGCAGCGTGAGCAAAATGGATTTCCCGGCATCCCAGCCGGCTTCGCGCAGAAGGAGATACAGGAAGACCATGCCTGAAAAGCTGATTACAAGGGTTGAAATTATGAGCGTGTTGGAAGAAAACCCCAGAAAATATCCCCATGCAACACCCCACAATATCTGAAAGACAAGGCTTGGGCTTGTCCACGGGGTAAATTTCATCTGCCCGGTTCTGTAAAATGTTTCTGCTGCACGGATATAAGACCAGTCATCATCCAGGGGATATATGGTATAGAAGCGGGAAAAGATAAGAAGAAGCACATACACGAAAAGCAGCAGGCTCAAGTTAATCGCATCAGGTCTCGGCAAATACCTTCTCGTTTCCACTGCTTGTTATCCCTGCCAAAGATGTTCATTAACAATGAAGAACTTCTCGAAATCGTCCTTTCGACTTGTGGGAAGTATTTCTACTACAAAATTCCTTTCAAATCTATCCGAAAAACTCCCTGATCAGCAGTACCGATCCACAGCGTATCATTGCCCTGAACCTGTAACGAGGTAATCCAGCCAGGGGCGGGGCTCCCGTTGAAAAGGATTTCATGCCACGTTTTCCCGTCATGCATGAACAAGCCGCACTCCCGTCCTCCTGCCCAGAACCTGCCTGAAGCATCCCACAGAGCTGCATATATGCCTCCTTTCGGCATCGGCATTTTCAGTTCCTGCCATCCTGACCGGTATTTATATACACCTGCAGGGCTGACCAGACAGGGATTTCCTTCCCGGTCAAAAATTATGCTATTTAATCTGGCATATGATGAACTCAAGGAAGGAACATCAACCTGCGACAGCTTACCTGCGCTGTAGATAAAAAAAACCGCGCGCCCTTCATCATCCCGTACCACCCGTTCCCCGGTAATCCAGAGATTCCCGTCAGGTGCCCTGAACGTCTTTAACAGATGTACATCAGTTGGCAATGCGGGAAGAGCGACCTTTGACCAGTTGCCAGGCTTCCCATAGTACATTCCATCACGGCAAACGGCAAAAACCTTCCCGTTTTTTTCTTTTTCAAGATAGAGAATAGTTTTACCGCTAAAAAAATCATCCACTGTCCATTCATTTTTTTTATGAAGAATATAAAGGCCTTTTTCTACTCCTGCAGTATAGATAGTGCCGTCAACGGCCACTCCCGCACGAAGTGTGCTGTTTAGTTCAGGGAGTTCTCTCATTGTGCCGGAAGCATATTCGATGATACCATGAGGCAGCACTGCATAAACACTGTCACTGTCCGAGATAAGAGAAATGACATGATTGTCCGGCAGGATGCGGGGCGGCACAAATGCCTGAACCGTGCCTCCTGCGACGCAGGCAAGGCCATTAGCGGTACCGATCCACATGGTGTTTTTCGGTCCCTGTCTGAGCTTATATACCCTGTTTGACGGAAGGCCATCTGCAGTGGTCAGGTAAGACCATGAATCTGTTCCGGTCATAAAACCAGCGCCTGAAGGCGCATGCATGCTTCCGCTGTCACCGTGAGCTACCCAAATTTTATTTTCCGGTCCCACAGCAACCGTTTCAATCCAGTTGCACTGCAACCCGCTCTTGACAGCAATACGCTCGCGGTTATAATAATTATGCCAGCGTATGCCGTCATAGCTATTGAGACCATTCACCGTGCCAATCCATTTGGCTCCTTTGTCGTCAACAGCTATGCTTAAAAGATTTCCCGCGAACAGGCCCACCTTTTCATTTGATAGCTTAATATCCTTATAAAAAACTTCCCACTTTCCGTCCCGTCGGTAATGGGAGAGGGCGTTTTCTTTGGCAAACCACATGCTGCCGTCACTATCCCGCGCAATATCACGCACCCGGCGGCGGGCAAACTCATGCGCATCATTGAACGGCTCCCATGTTTTTTCTCCGGTAAATCGTGCAATGCCCCGCTCTGTACCCGCATATATCGTCCCGTCTATTCCGTCTGCAAGCACCGTTATGGCAGATGGGGGGAGCTCATCCAGTGTACCACCAGAGACAGTGAATGCCCTATTGCTGAAGCTGACAACTCCCCGGTCAGTCCCGATCCACAGGATGCCGGAAGAGCTGTAGAGCAGCGCGCTGATATTGTTGCTTGGCAGGCCAGAGGCTGCAGTAAATACCGCCCACTGTCCACTGCGCCGATCTAATCTCAGGAGCCCTCCGGGCGTGGCAGACCAGATGATATGCTCATTCTCACAAGCAATGTCCCGTATTTCTTCCACATTGGTCAGACATCGAATGGCAGAAAGCGGGAGGCTGACCGTGTCATGTGACGGCTGAGCGCATCCGCCAAAAATCAGCAGGCAGAGAACAATGCGGGTGAATGCTGTATTTGTAATGGTCTTCGTTATGGCGAAACAATACTTCACAAGAGGCTCTGTCATTTATATGATAGTTTGTGCTGGAAATAGAATTCTTCTTCAAGCATGTCAAAGATCACCGTACCGTCCATGTCATTGAGCAACGGATTACCGGTCAGATAGATGAGTGTTGGGACTATATCAACGGGCTTTACCAATAGTGGCTCTGTTCCCTCGCGAATATGCCGGCCGGTAGCGTAAAGAAAGCCTGCTGCCGGGTATTCCCTGCGCCGGGGCAATCCTTGCCAGTATGTCGGATACCCTTTAAGGTTACCCCGCTCTGATAAAAGAAGAAACGTGCCATTCTCGCCGAGTCTGCCCTGAAGTTTTGCCAGAAGGGTATCAAAAAATTTGTAGTAACTATCAGTGAGTTCTGACCGCAAAGGTTCAGGGAGTGAATCAGCCCCTGCACTGAGCCGTTTCTGCCACCGGCCAAGCCCTTCAAAACAGGCAAAAAGATGGGACGATGGTTTATAAGCGGCAACGGCCTCAACAGCCAGACTGATACGCTCAAGGTCAGAACCTATGCACTCCCGAAGGAGATGGAGAAGCTCCAAGGGGAGCTCTCTCCCCCGGGTAATGTATTGTATATGTTTTGTCAGGATCTCTTCATGTACCGGTTGTGGCGCTTCGCGAGGGGGAATAACATCATGATCGGATGCTGCAGGAAGGCCGACCACTATACACGTCTCTCCCTGCTCTGCCAGCTCCTGCCAGACGGGAATCTGAAACCGTTTGTTAGAGCAGAGTTGTGCGCGGTCAGCTGTTTTGTAGATTCTGTGTTTCACGGGCAGGCGTCCGGTAAACAGTGACGCTATAATGGCATCATCGCTGGCAAACTGTTTACTACTAACAATATCACCATAAGAACCTTTTTTCAAAAAAAGGCTTGCCAGGAAGGGGAGCTCGCCATGCCTGTGGAGTGACATCACTCGGTCCCAGGAAAAACCATTGACACATAGTACCGTGAGCTGTACCTGTTGTTGGGGGGGTGATGGCCAGATGCGCTGGTTAATAAACCCGAGTGCTGTCAGCAGGACTGCCCCCAGCAGGGTGAACAGTATATATGACGATGATATAAATCTGTTCCCGAAAAAACCGGATTGAGTCTCCATTAAAAATCCCTCATGAATATATCAGAGATAATTAATGCACCGCCATCCTCAAGATAACGGACACCGATCTTTTTAATTTTTACCGGCTCTGGAAGCTGCAGGCATGTATAGTAGGTAGTGGCCGGATACAGGTGTTTGGAGTATGCTGCTGTCATAGTTTCGCGCACCATGGCAGCCTTCGTCACCGTATGTTTGATTGCTTTCATGGATCCCGGGCGCAGATATGAATGCTCGGCAGTATCTACCCCGGCCCGGAGAACATAATCAAACCGGCGGTCTGACCGGTCATAGACCGACACTACTGCCACCGCATCATCCTGCCGTATCTCATGGCCGTAAATGAGATAGGTGAGCAGGTCAATTTGAATGACCGGATGCTGATAGGTGCTGTAAAACCAGGTATCTTCTGCCGGCTGTATGACGGTTTTGTCAATGAGTTCAAAATGATACATATGGCTGAACGGCATGGTATGACGATATGCTCCAGCGATAACTATATGCACAAGCACTATTGAAGTGCTCACTCCCCATAAAACCGTTTTCAACGTGCTCCTGAGCACCTTCCCTGACTCAGAGGAAAGAAACGCCTTCACCAGCAGAAAAAACACAATGACGCAGACCGCAGCAGTAAATATTACCATGAAGCCTTCCACCGGCCGTTTGTAGGTAAGGGCATGGATGAGACGCTGGGAAAAAAAGTTTTCATTGCTCCACTGAGAGGTAAAAAGTGATCCTGCCTGCAGCGGAAAAACGAAGAGGTGATTGTAGATGATTGCTCCAATGGTCAATGGTTTATCAATGGCCAGTGCAGGATCAGGGATACTGTACGGTACAATATTTGCGCGGTACTCCCCGATTAAAAAAAGATTCCAGACAGCAAACAGCGAACAGAGCACAACAACCGTGTCCCGTGAAAGCAGTTTTTTCTGCTCGGTTTTTTCCATCAGGGCTGCAAGTCCTAACACAAACAGTGGGCTTAGCTCCACAAAAAAGCGGTTGGAAAATCCGATGCCGGTCCACCAGACCGACCAGCAGCTGTAGATATAGGTGTGCATAAGACATAATAGGATTGACAAGAAACCGAACACCCGGTCTTTTTTGACAAAGAATACCAGCCCCAAGGCTGCCGGCAGCAGCAGCGGCGTCCAGGCAAACAGCCCGTGCTGGGAAGTTGTGAACAGAGTGCCAAAAAAATCCGGGTGCAGCCAGTCAAAATAATCACCGACTTCCTGGTACGGTCCGCTCAGGAACTTCCCTCCGGTACATCTCCAGATGGTGAGTTGCGGACTAAAAACAAGTACAGCTGCCAGTACTCCGGCAAGTGGCCCCGTGAAAGCACTGCTCATCAGCTCTCTCTTCTGCCGACAATCTGCTGCAATCTCAACAAGTGGCAACAGCGCAAGGATGGCATTGGTTGGCCGGATAAGACAGAGAAGTCCGCCGATGCTCCCGAGAGCAATCCAGTCCGTTATCTGCTTTCTCCCTAACGTGCGCTTCCAGTACAGCAGAAAAAGTGCTGTAAAAAAGGTATTAAAGGGATGCGGCCAGCCATTCCAGCAAAACGTAAAGAAGATGAGTGGCGAGGCAAGAAAGTAGCCGATCGTGGCCAGGAGGCTTATGCTGCGGGGATAAAATTCCCGGCATAAACGGTAGATAAGCACTAACGCCCCCAGACCGAAAAGGGGGGATGCCAGGCTGACCATAAAAAGATAGGGAAAGGTCATGCCAGTCGGAGCATGATAGGCTCCCAGCAAACCCATAACCCGGGCAAGTAATTCTCCGGCAGCAAAGAAGGGCGCTTCAAGAATCGGCACTCCCAGATAGCGCGCTGAATGGAGAGCAATCGGGTTATAGAACTGAAGTGCATTCAAAAAATAAACTTCATTATAGAAATTCAGATCGAAATCCTTTGCCACCGAGACAAGCATGCACAGGTATTGAAAAGCATCATGGATAATATTCACCTGAAACAGGAGCACAAAGGAGGCAATAAAAGGTATGAGTAATCCGGCACATTCTAACGTTGCAAGCCGGTAGCTGCGCAGCCGGTGCATAACGGTGAATATGCGGTAATAGACCGTGCCGGTGACAGCAGCAGCGATAAAGAATGGAATCGCCGGTACGGGAAAAACAAACACCGTACAGGCAAGAGCAAGCAGCATAAAGGGCTTGATGATATATGCCATCGCTGCATCAACCCCGGGGTCTGCAGCGTAGCGCTTTGTTATGACTGTCCGAAGTGCCAGACAGAAGCACAATGCGATGATGAGGCCGGCAGGAACACTTACAAGAAGCAGCGGGAGGTAATGTACCACCTCCCGGGTAATGAGGGTCGGGGCAAAGAGCCCCAAGGCCAAGCCGGGGAAAACAGCATGTTTGATTACTGTCTGAAAAGTACCCTGTGCCAAGCGTGCAACTCTTTCTACATCCCTTTCAATGTCTCTATTTCCTGTGCTATCTTTTGATTATTATTTGCAAATGCCCGCTCATAGGTGACAGCCACACGTGCAAGCCTGTCTATCTTAGCATAAGCTTCAGCCAAAAGAAAATAAGTTTTCTGTATCTTCGGGTTAATGGCAAGTCCTTTTTCGATTGCAGCAGCAACTTTCTCTCCCCGCTCCCGGTTTCTATTGGCAATTACTACTTTTGCCTTTTTGGAAGCAAACCGGTGCGCAATGCCCCGCCCGATGCCGGTGGCTGCGCCGGTGATAATGACATGCTGGTCAATAAACCGTTTCGCTCCTGTTTCCATGATTCTCCTTTTTTCTATTATAGATACCGGGAACCTCGCACAATTGGCGGGGTTCTGCAGATATTACGCTCCTGTCTTTTCCTCCATAATAAACTACTTAAAAAACAATCTTAAAGACCTTTTCCGTCTGTTCTTCGCCGAATACACTGAGCATCAGGGGATGGCCGGGATCATTCTCAGCCATGATTTTCCGTACCGCCGCTTTCTTGCGCCTGCAGAATGCC
>CAIYCZ010000113.1 GCA_903924805.1 uncultured delta proteobacterium
GGTAAAGGTTCTATTTAATAATTAGAACCCCTTTACCGCAATTTAATCGGTGGCTGTCCCCGATAATGTGGATTTCCCTGTGTAGGACTCCATAACTAGGGGGGCCAATGAGTGGATGAAATATTCTTCGTCCAGTTGATATGCGCGGTTGCACGCCGGATGGGTTGATAGGGTGCGAAGGTTAGGATTGTGTAGCTTTCTGATCTCTTGACTATAGAACTGGCGCGGAGGCACATGATCCTGGGAAACGCGCCCAGAAATTGCTTTTCCACACAAGTAGCAGACATCGACGCTTGGCACAAAGCACCTTCTTATTGAAACCTAACGTTCGAGTCGAACGGAATTTTAAAAGTGTAAAAATGCGGTAGAGTAGAGAGCAGAATACAACTATCGGGGGGCCACAGATTATTTCTTCTTTTTAACTGGTCTGCCTTGTCCCGTACAAAGCTGCAATTAAACCGTCTCTCTAATCGCTTAACAAATCTTTCATCCCCTACCGGTCGTGTTGTAAAGGGGTTGTATTTAATGGTAATTTTTCTTCTCTAATCATGTTGAGGTCAATATCAGGCAGCAGAATATTCCGTCCAGTTTTTTATTTTAAGTCCCTTTATCCTTTGAAAATGTTTCACATTGTTTGTAACAAGCACTACATTGTTTGCCAGGGCACAAGAAGCGAGGATTAAATCGAAATCATCTAAGGGAGTACCGTCTTTCTCCAGCTTCGCCTTCAGCATTCCAAAGGTTTCTATCGATTCCTGCCCTATCGGAATAATCTCACAAGAGGTTTCAAGCGCCTTTATTTTAGCCAGATTACTTTCAATCCTCTGGGATTTATAAGCACCATAATATAGCTCCATCAGAGTAATAACACATATTTTAATGGCGTCATTAATATGCAATTGCAGATTTTTAGCTACGGCAGTATTTCCCTTTAAACTATAAATAATGGTATCCGTATCAAGCAAATACATTAGAAACCCCTGGATAGTTTTTTGGAGTTTTTTCTTGCGGCTTTAATTTCGCTAATTATCTTATCTGCACTTCTTGTATCGTCCCATGAGCCTGATAGTTCTAACAGCACCTGTGCGGGACTTTTAAGCTCATTGACGTGTTTTTTTCTGGCGAGATAATTCTTTACTAAAAAAAGAACTTGCTGGCTCACGGAGCGATTCTCAGCCGCAGCCATATCCTTTAATTCTTTATATATGCCATCTTCTATACCCTTTATTTGCAGATTCGCCATTGGTCTATTCTCCATTTATTCTATTTGTCATTAAAACCAATCCCTTTATTATTTCATGAAATAATACTCCCTTTGCATGAATATGTCAAGTTCTCTGATAATGAGGGGCAATGGGGACGGTTGTAGTTAATTAAAAAGAACCATCTTTTTGTTGTTTTACTACGTCCTTTTTTAGAAATCAGCCTCTCTCCTTTTTTGTTTTCCTGAGTTCATGAGTTCCAGATTCATATTATAAAATCAACCAAGCCCCACTAACGGCAGCATTATGCGAAGCCCTACCCAGATTATCACAATGCTTATTATGTCAAAGAAAACCCCGGCCCGTATCATTTTGGTAATGGGAACCATGCCCGAGCCGTAGACAATTGCATTGGGCGGCGTTGAAACAGGGAGCATGAATGCCAGGCTTGCCCCGAGTGCTGCACCTATGGCAGGGGGAACGGGATTCACCTGTGCTGCAATGGCAAGCGATATCACCACCGGGATCACCATATTGGCAGCGGCAGTGTTTGAGGTTACCTCAGTTATGAGAGCCGCTATCACAATAGCAACAAAGGTAATGCCCCACAAAGATGTTGCTCCGCTGAAAGTGAGAATCCCCGAGCCGATGGCTTGAGCAAGTTTTGTCTCAAACATGAGGTTGCCAAGTGTAAGCCCTCCCCCGAACAGCAGGAGCGTCCCCCAGTCTATGTGTGTTGCCTGTTTCCAGGATATGGTAAATTCCCTCTCTTTCCAGTTTACCGGCAGCACAAAGAGCAGGGCAGCCCCTATGAGAGCAGCGACTGCTTCCGGGATGGTATCATTATATATCCGGGAAACGGGAGCACCGGTTCCCCATATGACCGCCAGAAAACCGGGAATTATCCACAGCACCACCGTAACGATGAATGCACACAAGGTATTTTTTTCTCCCCTCTTCCATGCCCCGAGTTTTGCACGCTCCCTCTTGACATATTCGTGGCTGCCCTGGATAGCGGACACTTCAGGCTTATGAAGATAGTACATCAGCAGGGAGAGGACTATAAACACGGTAATCATTATCGGCACGGCAAAAAGCATCCACTGGAAAAAGGGGATTTTTACGTGCGCAAGCTTTTCAATCATGCCGATGCCGATGAGGTTTGGCGGCGTTCCCACCGGTGTTCCGATGCCGCCGACCGAAGACGCATATGCGGCCATCAGCATCATGCCGGTGCCATAGCGCAGGCGCATCGGGTCAACCGGTTTCCCGGTCTGCTGTTCCAGCATATCTGCCATGGCATAGATAATCCCCAGCCCTATGGGAAACATCATGGCAGTCGTTGCCGTATTGCTGATCCACGCTGATAACCCTGCGGTGATTGCTCCGAACGCAAAAAGTATCCGCCCGGTACTGTTGCCCACCCATTTCAGCGACAGGATTTTGTAGGCAAAGCGTTTATCGAGGCCGTGCACCGCCATGGCTTCCGCAAGGATAAAGCTTCCCATGAAAAGGAAAATAATGGGGTCTGCAAACGGGGCGAAAACCGTCTTGGCCGGTGCAATGCCGCACAAAATGCAGAGCAGCGCGCCGAGAAGAGCGGTCATGGGGATTGGTATTGGCTCAGTTACCCACCAGGCAACCACCCAGCCGATTATGGCGGAGAGCCGGTGGGCCTGGTCAGTCAGGGAAGGCATCGGGATGAGGTACACCAGTACTGCGGCAAGAGGGCCGAGGAAAAGACCGATGGTATGGCGCCAGCGCTCAAACTGTTCTTCTCCCGGCGACAGGGTTTCCTTCACTTCTGAAAACGTTTTATACGTCCTTCGTTCATGCTCTGCCATGGTGAACTTACCCTAAAACAGTGGCCATTAGGAAGAGTTGGAAATCTGTGGTTTTTATAAAGTATAGGCAGATACTTTTTTGGGTGTCAATACAAATTAAAGCCCTATCTGCAGCGTACTTATTCAATAATTAGACCTATTTTTAATGGAAACCGGCTGTGGTGTTTAGCGTGAGCACTCATTTGACTTATTGTTATACTTCGTATATTACTTATCAGAAGAGGCAATGCCGACGATTCTCACGGGCAAGCTTTTTTACCGGCACTGAACAGTATCCGGCCCATCGAGCGGCTGTATAACCACAGGGATTCCTGCATGTCATCAAACAGTGGCGTCATCGCTCTCATGGGCTCGGGTGAGCTTACCGCGACCATGGTTGAGACGCATAAAGCACTTTTGGCGAATCTTGGCACTCACCCACGCGCGGTATTTTTAGATACCCCTGCCGGATTTCAGCTCAACGTCGACCAGATATCCGGGAAAGCCGTTGCGTACTTTGCTACTCATGTAAAATATCCGATATCCGTAGCCTCCTTCAAATCGAGCGATTCATGCACCCCCTACGAAGCGGAGCAGGCATTCCACTGCCTGCGGGAAGCCGATTTTATCCTCATCGGCCCGGGCAGTCCGACCTATGCCGTTTGCCAGTGGCAGCAGACGCCCGTTCCGGAAATCATCAGCAGGCGGATTGAAGACGGCGGCTGCCTGGTCGCTGCCAGTGCTGCAGCGCTTACCGTGGGACGGTTCACCCTGCCGGTCTATGAGATTTACAAGGTTGGCGACGACCTGCACTGGGTGGAAGGGATGAACATCCTTGGCCATTTCGGCTTTAATCTGGTGGTGATCCCTCACTGGAATAACGCCGAAGGGGGCACCCATGATACCCGGTTCTGCTATATGGGGGAGCCGCGTTTCAGAAAACTTGAAAGCCTCCTGCCTGAAGATGTCAGCATTTTGGGACTGGACGAACATACGGCCTGCATTATCGACCTTGAAAAAAACGAAGCAGTAGTCAGGGGAATCGGCAGTGTGACGCTCAGGCGCCATGGCACTGAGTTGATTTTTGAAACCGGAGAGCGCTTTTCGCTTGAGGTGCTTCGCGGCGGAGACGTTGCAGAGCATCGGAGACAGCAGGATAGTGAATCACCATATCCGGTTTCAGTCACGGATATTCCTGCAGAATCATTTTGGGACAGGGTTCATACCCTCGAAGCAGTCTTCCACGCCGGTCTTGAAAAGCACGCCATGAAAGAAACTGCCTCGGCCCTGCTTGAGCTTGACAAGGCAATCTGGAAAGCCCATATGGATTCTGAAAGCAGTGAATGTATCTCGCAGGCCCGGGATATTTTCAGAGATATGATAGTCCTTTTGGCTAACCGGCTTGAGTCCTCTCCAAAAAATAAGGCTGAATGTCTTGCACCGCTGGTCGCCGAGCTGCTTGCGCTGCGTGAAAATTTCAGGCATAACAGACAGTGGAAAGAGGCTGATGCAATTCGCGATACCCTGCAGCGAGTACATATGATCATAGAGGATACCGGGAGCGGCTCGCAGTGGCGTTTGAAGTCTTGAGCTGGGTACTAACCCTGCAATAAAATATGGGTTTCCTCCCAATCAAGTGGCTAACATTGAGCACCAGGTAACCTTAAAACTGCTCTGGCAGAAGGGTTCCCCTTTATCACCTGCCAGCGGGTACTATTTCCCATTGTATATATTATTATGCTTGTCGTGAGCGGCCTGCGGAGAAACAGCACCCGCTTTTTCTCCGCAGGAGAGCATTCACAACATGCACGTGCTCGATGCACTGGCAGAGGCAGCGCAGACAGGGAAAACCGTACGATTATAGCGTCTGTCACTGACTCATTTCTAAAGGTACGGCAGGCAATGCTGCAGGAAGCAAAAAATACTGAGTATACGGTCACCGCAGAGACCTTTGATACACTGACATCCCTGTGGCTCGATGCGGGGAATAATCTGCACTGGGGGTGTCTTTTTGTATTGCCGGTCTGGCTTAAGGCGTGGTGGAACAATTTCAATGCTGGTTTTGCAACGTATCTCTGCGCGGTCAGAGAGGGAGACCAGCCGGTCGGCATCGCACCGCTCATGGTGCGCGGGAAAGCGGCCCGGCTCATCGGCAGCGCTGATGTCTGTGACTACCTGGACTGCATCGTTGTACCGGAAAAGGAGCAGGAATTTTTCAGCACGATCATCAGGCATCTGCAGAAACAGGGTATTGTCCATCTTGAGCTTGGCCCGGTGCGGCCTGACTCAATTGTTTTTTCACATCTTCCCTCTGTGGCAAAAAGCCTGGGTTGCGGAGTGCTTTGCACGCCGGACGATGTTGTGTTAGAATTAAAACTGCCGGCAACCTGGGATGCATTCCTTGACCTGCTCAGTGGCAAGGAACGCCATGAACTGCGGCGCAAGCTCAGACGATTAGAGGAAGCAGGGGATATAGCGTACCGCATCGTTGAAAACCCCGAACAAGTCGTAACTGAAATAGATACCTTTATTGCGTTATTCAGACAGAACCGCGCAGACAAGGCATCTTTCATGACCGAACAGATGGTATCTTTTTTCAGATCAATCTCAGCGTGCCTCGCAGAAGCACACATTTTAAAACTATTCTTTTTGTACCTCGATGAACACCCTGCTGCAGCAGTACTGTGTTTTGATTACCATGGAACGATGTATCTCTATAACAACGGGTATAACAACCGCTACCGTTCATTGAGCGTTGGCCTGATCAGCAAGGTACTCAGCATTAAAGAAAGCATTCTGCGCCGCAGTAAAAAATATGATTTTTTAAAAGGCGCAGAAGTATATAAGCAGCGTCTCGGCGGCACACCGGTTTCTCTGTACCGGTGCCATATCACCCTGTGACAAAAGAACTTTTGACCAGCATACCGGGTGCGCCGTATACCACACGAGGGGGTACATGAAATCAAAGCAGCTACGGGTCGCCATGCTCAGTGTCCACTCCAGTCCGCTGGGAGCGCTTGGCACAAAAGACACCGGCGGCATGAGCGTCTACATCCGCGAACTCGCCATGGAGCTTGGCAATCAGGGTCACCTGGTTGATATTTATACCCGGCAAAACCATCCCGTATGCTCACCGTGCGTGACTATTTCCGAGAATGTCTCCCTCATACATATCGAGGCCGGGATCAGCGGATACATTGACAAGCTCGCCCTGTATCCCTATCTTGCCGAATTTTTCCAGCAGATGGAACAGTTCAGGATACGTAACAACCGGCGCTATGACATCGTTCACAGCAATTACTGGCTTTCCGGAAAAGTGGGTAACTGGGCCCAGGTTCGCTGGCATGTACCCCATTTCGTTTTATTCCACACCCTCGGGGCAGTTAAAAATATGTTTCCAGTCGGCAGTCCGGAGCCGGAACTGCGCATAGCAACAGAGAAGTCGGTAAGCAAGACGTGCAGTTTCATCCTGGCAGAGACAGAACGAGAGCGCGTACAGCTGATACAGCTGTACGCTGCTGCGCCGGATAAAATCACCGTAATACCCTGCGGCATAAACCTTGAACGCTTCCGCCCACTGAATAAGGAGCTGTCACGCGCTAAGCTCGGCATCAGGAACAGCGAGTTAATGCTCCTGTATGTGGGCCGGCTTGATCCGCTCAAGGGCGTTGACCGGCTCATTACCGCGCTCACCTGTTTGCGGCACCATCGGCACCTGCGGCTGCTGATTGTCGGCGGAGATGGCCGCGAAACTAAAGAGTTCTGCACCCTTCAGGAGCTGTCACGGAACCTGGGACTTGAAAATTCTATTACCTTCATGGGAAGGATTGAACACAACGATCTGCCGTACTATTACAGCGCGGCAGATCTCCTCGTGCTTCCCTCGCATACGGAAAGCTTCGGTCTCGTGGGACTTGAAGCTCTTGCCTGCGGCACCCCGGTAGTATCTACCAGAGTAGGTGCAATGGACCAGATTATCCACAGCGGCGAAACCGGATATCTGGTTAGCAGTGGTGCCCCGGCCGCACTGGCAGAGGGCATAGAGCTGCTCATTCCACAGATTCGTGATGGGTTCCTCTCCCGTGCAGCAATCCGCAACAGCGTCATAGAGTTTAGCTGGGAACAGGTGGCTGCAGCCATGGCTGAAGAATATGCCGGGGCCATCAGAGGCACTCATCTCCGCTTCATGCCTGATGCTGCAAGCAGTCTCCCGGCATATGGGGCCTGACGGGTTTCATGTCTCTCGAACACACCCCCGCAGTTTTTTTGCGCCTGATGCTTGCAACAGCTGCCATGCGTTTATATAAGGAGCATTGCTGTGGTAAAAAAGTTTGACATACTGGTAATAGCGCCTCATCCTGATGATGCAGAATTCGGCGTGGCAGGGACTGTTGCGCGCTGGACTAAAGAAGGAAAGCAGGTTGTCTACGTTGTCTGCACCAGCGGTGAAAAGGGCACCAGCGATAGAACCGTGCAGATGGAAAAGCTCGCTCAACTGCGGGAACAGGAGCAGCGGGCTGCTGCCGCAGTCCTCGGGGTTCAGGAGGTCGTATACCTGCGCTACCCGGATCAGGGGCTGGAGGACACTCCCTCGTTTCGCAAGGATATAGTCAGGATGATACGGCTATACCGGCCCGATATCGTTGTTACTGCTGATCCCTACCGCCGCTACATCTGGCACCGTGACCATCGCGTTACCGGCCAGGTTGTCCTTGATGCAGTGCACCCCTATGCCCGGGACCACCTTGCCTACCCGGATCTGCTGGATGAAGGCCTTGAGCCGCACAAGGTTACGGAGCTGCTGTTCTGGGCAGCGGAGGACATAAATTTTTGCTCTGATATCACCGCTACCTTTGACCTCAAGGTGGCGGCCCTTCGCTGTCACGAAAGCCAGATGAAAGAGCTCAATATCCCCGACCTTGAATCACGGTTGAGAGAGCGTTGCATGAAGATGGCCGAAGGAGAGGGGTTTGAACTGGCTGAAGCCTTCCATCAGGTAAAGATACCGTAATAGTATGCAGTAGTATCTCTTGATCAGTTTGTTTTTAGAGAAACCCTCTGTGTCTCGTGACTCGTGACTCGTGAACCGTGAACCGGGACACGAGCGACGAGACACGAGACACAAGACACGAGCGACGAGTCACGAGTCACGAGACACGAGCGACGAGACACGAGTTCACAGTTGTTTCATCAGTTGCCTGAGCGGCGCCGGATCATATGCTCTATCCACCAGGGGTTCTTTCTGCAGGGCATAGATCTGGTCAGTAAAAGACGGTTTCTCCTCCCGGTAAAAGATGCCAATCGGTATCCGCTGCCCCCATTCCTGGGCTCTTGCCATCGCCTGCATATAATCGGTTGGCGAATACTTTTCTTTTTCCAGCTCATATACCCGCTCGCTGTACCACTGGTGGGTATTTACATGATTAAAGGAGACGCAGGGCTGGAGGATATCGATCAGGCTGAATCCGTTATATTTCATGCCTTCCTGAATCAGGAAGCTTAAGTGTTCACTATTCCCGGCAAAGCCGCGTGCCACAAACCCTGCCTTAAGCGCAAGGGCAACTCTCAGGGGATTAAACGGTTCCATGATCACCCCGTGCTGCTGAAGCCTGGTAACCATGCCCCTCTCTGAGGTGGGCGATGCCTGCCCTTTGGTAAGGCCATATACCATGTTGTTGTGTGCCAGTACGGTCAGGTCAACATTGCGCCTGATGGCATGCATAAAGTGATTGCCGCCCTCGCCATAGCAGTCCCCGTCACCGGTATTCACGAGAATGGTCAGACGGTGATTTGCCATCTTTGCTCCCGTGGCGAGCGGAAGCGCCCGGCCATGCAGGGCGTGAAACATGTTGCAGTTCATGAATTCCGGAGTCTTTGCTGCCTGGCCGATTCCGGAAACAATCAATACTTCATGGGGAGCCATGCCACGCTTTACCAGCGCATCCTTCATTGCCGCAAGGATTCCAAAATTGCCGCAGCCGGGACACCACTTTATTTCAAAGCGTGATTCGTAATCATTAAGAGTTACCATATATCACCTCATGTATGCTTTTATGGCACTGACTATCTCATTCGCACAAAAAGGACGGCCGTCATATTTCAGGACCATTCCGGCAGGAGAGCGTAACGTCTCCTGCCTGATCAACTGGCCGAGCTGTCCTGAAGCATTTTGTTCAACCATAAAAAACCGTGAAGATTTATCTAACGCGCGTTTTGCAGACTCACCAGGAAACGGCCACAGGTCTGTAAAGTGAAGGGCACCGCAGTCCACCCCGTCTGTGCGCAGCACATCAACCGCTTCCCTGATGACACCGGCAGTTGAACCCCAGCCAACCAGGATATTCCCGGCATGTCCATGGTAAGCATACGGGGGCCGCAGCTCTGCCAGCATGTGTGGTATCTTGGCATTGCGTTTGTTTACCATCGTAGTGCGCTCGGCATTGGCCTCGGTGGTGTGTCCGTCTTCGCTGTGCTCATTGCCGTTTGCCGCTACCAGGGCTTTTCCCCTGCAGGGCAGCGCCCGCGGTGATACGCCGGTGGGAGTCAGGGCGTAGCGTTTATAGGAGACCGTGTCTCCTGCATCTTCAATAAAGCGCTCAACCCGATCGGGCACCATAAATTCTTTTTCAGTAATATAGAGAGAGTCATTAAAATACTGATCAACCAGAA
>CAIYCZ010000114.1 GCA_903924805.1 uncultured delta proteobacterium
CACTCGCCTTCAGCCCACTATATTCTGAAATGTTTTTTTATCACGTATTGACAGGCCATATCCTCTATCCTATACTTTCAACAGTAGTTTCCATAACAGCCTTTAATCATTTATATATCCACAAGGAAAGCAATAATGGACAATTCCATTAAATTAGCAGTTACCGGGAAAGGCGGAGTCGGCAAGACTACCATTGCTGCGCTTTTGTGTAAAGCCTTCAGCGAGAAAGGGTACTCTGTGCTTGCTGTTGATGGTGACCCGAGCGCTAATTTATCTTCAGCCATCGGTTTGCCTGAGGACACTATCATAACGCCGCTGGTAGATATGAAAGAACTGATTGAGGAGCGCACTGGTGCCGCTCCGGGAAGCATGGGCTCATTTTTAAAATTAAATCCCAAGGTGGACGATCTTCCGGAAAAGCTCTGCAAGGAGATAAACGGTATCAGGCTCCTGGTAATGGGCACGGTTAAGAAGGGCGGGGGAGGATGCATGTGCCCGGAAAATATTATTTTGAAGGCGCTGATTCAAAACCTGCTTCTTCTTAGAAACGAAGTTGTGGTGATGGACATGGAGGCAGGTGTGGAACATTTGGGCCGTGCAACAGCCCAGGCGGTAGATCAGCTCATTGTGGTAGTTGAGCCAGGCAAGCGGAGCATTGAGACAGCCCATAGAATCAAGAAACTCGCTGATGACATAAAGCTTACCAGGATATCCCTTATAGCAAACAAAATAAGAGACAGAAACGATGAACTGTTTGTGCAGAAAAACAGTAATGGGCTGCCAGTCCTCGGCTATATAAACTTTGACCAGGGAATTTTAAAATCGGACATGGAACGGCTTCCGCCCTGGGAGCTTAGTCCGCAGTCGCTTGAAAAAGTGAGGAAAATAACGGAACATATCATAAACGAAAAATAGTATAGTGAACGCAGATAAACGCAGGTGTTAAGGATAATAAGAGCTCTTTTTTATAAGGGATAATTAAGTGAAGATTGCTATCGTTGGCCCCGGGGCCATGGGTTGTCTCTATGCGTTCTTCCTTTCACGAGCAGGGAATGAAGTATGGCTTTTAGACAACATCCCTGAAAGGGCAGAAAAGATAAAGTCGCAGGGGTTAACGCTTGAAGGGCCAGGTGAGAATCAACAGATACCTTTTTACAGAATAACAACCGCCCCTGGAATTATCGGCAAAGCGAAGCTTGTTATAATTTTTGTCAAGGCCTACGATACTGAATCAGCAGTCAGATATGCGTACCCTCTCATTGATAGTACTACAGCATTGCTGACACTGCAAAACGGGCTGGGAAATATAGAAATAATTCGTTCCCAATGCGCAGAAGGGAACATTATTGCCGGAACTACTGCTCACGGGGCAACACTCCTCGGTGATGGTCACATACGCCATGCAGGCATTGGCGAAACAGTCATCGGAGGAGTTGATGGCTGCGGCCTTCAATTAGTAAAACATATTAAAGAGTTGTTCATTCAGGCAGGCATTGCAACGGTTATAACACAAGATGTCAATGGGCTGGTCTGGGGTAAACTGCTGATAAATATTGGTATCAATCCCCTGACAGCCATCATGAAGATACGGAATGGCGAGATAGTAAACTACCCTAACCTGGTCAACGTAATGAAAAGGGCTGTAGAGGAGGGCGCTCAGGTTGCACAAAAAATGAATATAGCGCTGCCCTATGCTAATCCTATAGAAAAGGTCATAGAAGTCTGTAACGCAACTGCCGGGAATCGTTCGTCAATGCTTCAGGACATAGAGGCGGGCAAAAAGACAGAGATAGAATATTTAAATGGAGCAATTGTCAGATACGGTGAAAGCCTGGGCGTTCCCACGCCGGTAAACAGTTTGCTGACCGACCTGGTTCAAGCTCTTGAGAAGTGCTAAGAAAATAGTGCTGAGTGCTGAGCAATTTTTGTAATAACCTGCAATAACTGGGATTGAATATAACAACAGGGTAGCAGTATTTTGAATTCAATCGGACAATATTAGAGACTGACTTCTTAATGAAGCGTTGTATTCTTTGTGCTGAGGAAGGTATTTTGCATTATAGCAGAATGTTACAGTTTCTGTGAATAATCAGTGACCACAATATGTAGGCATGGAGAAAAATTAAATCTGATCCCCTTATCTGTCGTCCTCTTATACCATCAGGAAGTATCGATAAAATTTATTCCATAATCCAGTGCTGCATTAATAACCTGTTTTATTGTCTTTTTAGTATTACCCCCCCATGACGGTTGAAAGTGGTATACCACCTAACCCCCATCGGGCGATTTTAAGGTTCGTTCTCCCCAGTCTGGCCTTTTCAAACTGTGATCCCAAATCTACCTCTTTTTGTTATGTCTTCATGTCTTCCCCTTTTCATCTTATTCCGCAGGGCGCGGCATGCCGTGCCCAACCTTCTCCCGCTTGCGGGTTTTGTCTGCCGAATCAAAAAATTAAAAGGGTGGACTCGCTTCGCGGGCCCACCCTGTCTGGCTCAGCGTTAAGGCCCGGTCAGGCATTTGGCGATATGGAGTGATACCTTTCCCCCGGCTGTTCTAAAAAACCCGCCGGCATAGAGATCGCCGGCAGCGTCTATTGTCAGGGCGTACACCGTACAAGCGGCGCCTCCATTCTTATATTCATTCCAGGTATAGGTTTTTCTCATCCCCGAGTCCAGGGCAGACCAGGACGAGCCGTTCCATTTTGCAACGTAATTGGCA
>CAIYCZ010000115.1 GCA_903924805.1 uncultured delta proteobacterium
AGATAAACTGCTGCAGTAAAAAAAAACGTGAGTGCTGTATCCACCGTGCAGTAGTGAGAATGTATAACGTGTTCATAGCTTACCGCCAGGAAGAGAGCGCCGGCTAGTCCCGCTGCTTCATTTTTTACCTTCTGCCCTATGAGATAGGTTAGCAACACCGTGGCGGTTCCCAGTGTGGCAGACAGCCCACGCGCAATAAGGTAGAAAACCGTAGGGTCATGGACGAACTGAACGGCAAACTGATGCACGGACGCACATGCCCCGGTTATATAACCGGCGAGAAAATACAGGCCGTAAAAGGAAAACAGTATGTACTGAAACAGAGACCCGTACTGGAACCGGTGAGGATTCAAATCACCGCTGCCAAACCTGGCCGCGTGGTTCACCACTTCGCTTTCATCGGGATGATCAATATCAGGCAGACCAAAGGTGATACCCCACAATCTCAGCACGAGGGAAAGAAACAGAATGAAAAGAAGCAGGCGTTTTTTAAAAATATATTCTGCCATGATTTTTGTGGGTATGAGGGATTCTGAACTATAAACTATGAACGTGTTGCATCCTGAAAACGGGCAAGAGCAAACCGTACAAACCGGGAGCGCAGCTGTTCGCTGGCAAGCGCCCTATCTACCGGGGGAAGCGAGCACACAGCAGCAAGAATCCGGTTCATAAAATAATGTGTCCGGCTGGCTCCCTGGTCAAACAGGAGGTCCGGCAGCCGGCCACGCTCAAGCATCATGCGGACAGTCTTCTCTATGGAGTTTTGCGGCACGCGGGGCTGAGTAGTCCGGCGAACCATTGCTATGCCACCTGTAGTGCAGGTATCCGCACAAATTCCGCAGCCGATACAGAGTTCCTCTTTAACTGCAGGCAGCAGGTTGTTTGTGCGCTGTGCATCGGCGCGATGGGCAGTCATGGTGATTGCTGTTACCGGGCAGGCGCGAGAGCATCGGGAGCATCCAGCACAGAGTTCAGGGGAGCAGGAAGCAATAAAGCCGCTGGGAGTTACCGTGATAAGGGAATACGTGTTCATGGCTTCAAGCTGGCCGCAGCAGCAGCCACAGCAGTTACAGATATAGGCCGGCTGTTCCACGACATTATCGGCAATCTGTACCAGCCCGCCTTCGCGTGAAGCTTTGAGTATATCAAGTGCTTCAGCTTTCTCTATAGCGCGGCCAAAATTCCGGCGGGTGACAAAGTCAGCACCGGAATTAACCGACAGGCAATTCTCCAGCGGGGCATCGCAGGCTTTGCCCAGGTGCGCGTTCTTGTGCCGGCAGTAACAAAGAGACACCGCAACAGCGCTTGCTTGCTCAATGATAGCGGTGGCCCGCTCCCAGTCGAGAACCTCAGGAAGTGCCTCGTCTTGCAGGGCGGTTTCGTGTACGAGGGTCCGGCCAATGAATGTTTCTTTGCCAAACACTTCCCGGAAGAAGGTATCATCACCGTGTGCATAGGCTTCAAAAGCCTCGGCAAGGCGTTTTTTAGGGAGGCCGTCATGTGCCCGCATCAATGAGAATTCAATGAAACCGACTACGGGAGGCGCAAGAAAATAGACAGTCTGGCCGGTGCCGGGGTTGATGAGATCGATAATCAATCCCCGCTCGCACATGCTGTCAAGGCGAACTTTCAGAACATCTTTCCGGATGTTGAATTTGACGGCGAGCTGTTCAAGGTGTGCCGGTTTTACGGGCATCCGTCCTGCAAGCACAGCATCTTCCGGAGAAAAGAGAATCTCAAGTATTTCCTGCCAGCCTTTCCGCGCACGGTCTGATGAGGGCTCAGGAAGGGCGGCAGTGCCCGCCTCAAGCCGTTTCACCAGAGCACGGTGAGCATGGCGGAGCGTATGTATGTGAGCCATAACTATCTAATCCTATTAAGTTTAAGAAAGGGTTCAAGGATTCGAGGGTTCAAGGGTTCGAGTATTAAAAATTATTCACTTGACCCCTTGAATCCTTGGCCACTTGGACCCTGGACACTTTTTGCCATCGCCGCAAGCCCCTCACGTATGCCCCGTGGCCTGAATCCGAACTGGCTGAAAAACCTGTCTCCATTCAGTGACACATCTTTTGGCCGCGGAGCACGAGCCGGCACATCCTGCATCAGGGATTTCTTCAAAAGATCCAGAGGAAAGTTAAAAATCGATGCAAAGATCGATCCGAATTCATAGCGGTCAATCCGCTCAGGGCCGGTGAGGTGATACAGATTCCCTGCGCTCCCCTGCAGTGCTGCCAGTTCCAACCCTCTGGCAGTATCCATGACATAGGTGAGGGTCCGGTACTGGTCTGCAAACAGGCTCACCTGCTTTCCTGCCGTAAGAGAAGCCATCAGCCAGTCGCTAAAAGAGACATTTTCCCCGTTGCCCCACCCGTATTGAAGCGTGATGCGCACCACCAAAGAGTCTGCCGGGGAGTTACGACAGAGCTTTTCACCTTCGCGTTTTGTCTCCCCGTAGTAATTTATGGGACGGGGCTTGCATGTTTCATCATAGTTGCCTGTTTCACCGTCAAACACCAGATCAGTAGAGATATACACAACACGAATGCCGCATGCGCACGCTGCATCAAGAATATGCTGCGTGCCCATGACGTTCACCTCACGTGCGCGTGACCTGTCTTTTTCACACAGATCTGGAGAAGACAGGGCAGCGGCGTGCAGTATGATGGAAGGCTTGACACGGGCAATTGTTTCAAGAACCCGGGACCTGCTGGTCAAATCGATCTGTAAAAAATTACAGCCCGCACTGTTTACGGGATGGGAATAATAGGTGGCGAACACCTCATGGCGGCCCTTTAAATAGTTACACAGGTTCCAGCCAACAAATCCGCTGCCGCCGGTAATTAAAAACCGTTCCTTTTTTTGATCATTCATATGTGTATAAAAGTTTATCGTTTTAGGTCTTCTCTACAATGAGTGGGTAAGCACAAACAGTGTGAGCGGCAGGGGAGGTTTTCATAGCCACAACACAACCTCCTGGCACCAGTGGAACGGCAGGTGCCTTGCGAATTCTGTAGTGCCAGACCCCATTGCATTAGCTTTGCCGGAGGCTCTGGAAGCTGCCTGCCCGGAGCACGATACGCACGCTGCCGGGGTCGTGACGTAAGCCACTGTGAATATTGTTGTGGCGCTGAAAACCTCCCCTGCCGCTCACGACAAGGATACTATACAAAGTGTTCCATGGTACCCACTTGATTGGGAGAAGACCAAAAGTTATCAGTTAACAGCCAACCACAAACGAGAAACACCAAACTATTCTATACCCTGATTTTCATTAAATCCTCGCCAAGCATGACGTCACCCGGGAATTCTTTGCGCAGCGGCGTGAGCATGTCAGTGCTGTCACAGGGCGGATAGAAATGTGTCAAAAGGAGACGTTTGCACCGTGCTTCCCGGGCAATAATACCGGCAAGGGACGGGATTAAATGTCCCTCACATTTCATGCCTTCAGGAAAAGCACATTCCAGGATGAGAAGGTTTGCTTCATGAGCAATCCTGATGAGGTTTTCGCAGTAGTCGGAATCTCCCGAATACACGACTGCCTGTTCACCGGTTTCAATGCGTATAGCCATGCTGTTTTCCGTGTGTTTAACCGGGGAGGTTTTTAAAACAAAAGATGGAAACGGCAGGGGGCTTTCCCCGACTTCAATCCAGTTGATGGTAAAATGTTCCGGAACAACCCATTTTCCATAGGCCATGGTAAAACAGCGGTAGAACTCTTTTAAGCCGGGCGGACCGACAATAAAAAGGTCTCTGGTCCTGAAAATACCGGGGGAGTATTTGGAAGCAAAAATAAAAGGAATCATATCGGCGGTATGGTCGGTATGAAAATGGCTGTAGACAATTACATCGATGTCACTGATGGTGATACCTGCCTTCAGCATCTGGCGGAGAGCTCCGGGACCCGTATCAAGAAGTATTTTAGCTGTGCCGGTGTCTGCCATAATGCAGGGGGAAGACCTCCGCAGGGAAGGCACGCATGTGCCGGAACCGATAATAGTTATTTCCATATGCCAAGCTCCGTACATTAATTAAGGGTTACTGGCTCAGAGAATACAGTCCATAGTGCGGGCACCTGAATGTAGATGTGAATAACCATTTTTTAGAAATAAGTCAATAGGGCACTCATGAGTAACGGGTACGGGTATAAAGAATTTCTTATTGCCACCTTTTTTTCTTGACAAGCAACGCATTGTATTCTTATTTATTTGACATGAGGTACCATGGGGTGCTCACAACTCATATCGATTACGGTTGGCATTGAATCTTATCAATCACTATGCACGGAGAGCGTTGGTATGATACCGGATCACTTAAAATATACGAAAACGCATGAATGGGTACGCATCAGCAGAAACAATACCGCCCGAGTCGGCGTTACCGAATACAGACAGAAGCGGTTCAAAAAAATTCTTTTTGTGCAGCTTCCTGAGACGGACGGTGAACTCGAACAGTTTGACTCATTTGCCGTTATCGAATCAGAAAAAACAGTCAGCGAACTGTTCTCTCCGTTAAGCGGGAGGATTGTAGCAGTAAATGAAGAGCTGGAGGATGACCCCTCACTTATTCAGCACGACCCGTATGGTGACGGGTGGTTTATAGAGCTTGAAAGTGTAAATGAAGACGAAGCCAAGAACCTTATGGATAGTGCTGAATATGAAGAATATATAAAGAAAGGCGGAACCGAGGACGACTGAGCTTGCCCTCACCCGTATTCACCTGCCGCTGCATCAGGCTGTTGAAAAACACCCATCTGCTGTGTTGCGCTCATCCCTCGTCATTGCAGCGTACCGCGTAGTACGCCTCATTCCTCGTGATGTTGCGCGCCTTGCATCTGAATGTTTTTGACCAGCCTGGGAAAAACAACTTTTTCAACAACCGGTTAGTGCTCCTGCACCATCAGCTGCCCGTTAGAAGCCAATCCAGGTTATAAAAGGTTCTATGGGGTCGCGCGGCGAGCGAAATTCATTAACTGGAGACTCAGAATCGGGGTATCCTGCAGCGATGATGAGCGCGATATCAAACTCCGGGGAAATGGCTGCCTCAGATCTGATAATGTCCTCATAGAGCAGAGCAAGGCCGATGGCACAGGTTCCAAGACCTCTGGCATGTGCTGCCAGCATAAGGTTCTGGGCAGCCATGCCAATATCCATGAGGCGATTTCCGGGCAGGCTCTTATGGATTGTCATGAGTATGGCGACCGGGGCATTATAGAAGCAGAGACTGCCGGTCTCTATGAACGAGCGGTTCTCCTCCCCCAGTTTTTTAAGAAACGGGCGCAGCTCCCTGAAGAGCGTCCGGGTTCTTTCAACATACAGGGCAGGGATGGTTTTGCCTTTGGAGGGATCGTAGGGCTTATAATTTTTTTCATGCGCCTCCCGGATGCTGGCGCTGAGTTTTGCAAGCGGTTCCCCGGTTATGATATGAAAATTCCAGGGTTGCTGATTTGAGGAAGACGGCGCCATGTGCGCTTCCTTAAGAATCGCTTCTATTATTTCCCGGGGGACGTCTTTAGAAAGAAACGTACGGATGCTTTTCCGTGTCATTAATCCTTCACTGAGTTCCATATATCTGCACCGTTACCTTTCCAGAGCCTCAACCAGTTTTGTGTAGCAGTCTTCAATTTCGTACAAACCCTTTTCAATATTTCTTATATAGATGCCCAGTTCACCAATAGTATCACGCAGCATATTAAAATCAATTTCTTCCTTCTCGGTCAGGGCAGCTATGTTTGTGATTTTGTCCTTCAGTATGCTTGCGGCATCAAAAAAGGATTGACATTCTGCGTAGTCTTCTACCAGAATAGCATGGAGTTTATCTTTTACGTTACGTGATACGAGTGCCATGGCTGTGTGCCTTTTATAAGTGGGTTATACGGATTAGACTGTTTACGTGCGCCAGCCATACGGTGTTTCAGTAATTCATGTATCATATACGCACAAGCAAAAGCATGGCAAGCATAAAATTCTCATAGAAACGGAGAGGTGTACGTATGTCAGGATTAAAGAGCAGCTATGAAATAGCACTGGAAAAAGTCAAGGGGATGGGCATTGGCGACGGAATTCCGCTCAGCGAAGAACAGAAACAGCAGGTGGCGGAAATCAGAAGAGCGTTTGCTGCAAAAGCGGCTGAAAAAAAGATTCTCCTGAAAGGGTCAGACGAGCTGCCGGACGAAATACGAAAACTTGAAATAAGACGTGACGAAAAGATAGCTGCGGTATACCAAGAGGCCCGCAAACAGAGCGAGTAATTAATCCTCTTCGAGAAATTTAGGGGAAAAGGTCACGTATTCAGGCTTGATAATGGATCTGTCATAGCACCAGAAGGGAAAGGTAAACATATCATAAATCCCTGCGGCAAACCTCCAGCCACAATATACAAAACCCATGGGTATCCCCTCTACAAAGCCGCCCAGAACCGCAAACGGATTATTGCTCCGCTCATCCCAGTAGGCAGCCCGCGAATACATCTGTGCCGGCAGTTCCAGCGGTGATGAAACCAGATTGACAACCCCTCTGCCGAGCCGTTGAATACCATGTGCCTGGTCTTGTTTGTCAGCGGGGGGCTGATCTTCTCCACGGGAAGTGCCGTTGATTAGACAAAAACAGATAACCAGTGCGACTATATATATGCGTCGTTTCATAGGATACCCTTTCTCCATTTTTACATAGCAGAGTTTTATTAGTTCCTGTATAATTGTACATAGTATATACTATTATTATAGCACAGGTAAAGATATTTAAAACCGTGTTTCTTAATGACGTTGTAAAAACGATAAAAAAATACCGGATGATTACGCCGGGTGACCACGTTATTGTGGGTGTCTCGGGCGGTGCGGATTCGGTTGCCCTCCTTTCAGTGCTGCACGGCCTCCGCAAGAAATGGAACATAACGCTCACGGTAGCACATCTGAATCATATGCTGCGCGGAGAAGCGGCAAAAAGGGAGGCCTGTTTTGTTGCACAACGTGCTGAAACGATGGGTATTCCCTGTGTGGCAGAAGAGCGGGATGTGCGCGGGGTTAAAATAAAAGAGGGTGGTTCCCTTCAGGAGGCTGCCCGGATTGCGCGGTACCAGTTTTTCCTTGATGTGTGCCGGCGCCGCAATGCGCAAAAAATCGCCCTCGGACATCATGCCGATGACCAGGCTGAGACACTGCTCATGTGGCTCATCAGGGGCACTTCCCTCAAAGGACTTGCGGGAATTCCTCCGCTCAGGGATGAAATTATTATCCGGCCCCTTATTACGGTCTCGCGCCGGGAGATTGAAGCCTACCTTGAAGAAAAAGGCCTGACATTTATCCCGGACAGCTCAGCCGGTGAGCAGCACTATCTGAGAAACAGAATCCGCCATCAATTGATTCCGCTCCTGCAGCAGGAATACAACCCCCGGATTGTGGCAACCCTTTCCCGCCTGTCTGAGCTTTTGCGGGGAGAGAATGAAGCGCTTGAACTGATGGTGGGTGAGATAGCACAAAAGATTCTTATTGCACAGAATGAACAGGAGATGCGTTTTTCTATTGACCATCTGAAGCAGTGCCGCGAAGAGCTCTGGGGCAGGATTATAAAGAATATTGTTGCCCAGCTTACGGGTAGCAGCAGGGGTATCTACTTCCGGCATATTGAAGCGGTGTGTAATCTGGCAGCGGGCACCGGTCCAGAAAAAACTGTTCAGCTCCCTGCAGGATGGTCAGTGGTGCGGGAGTATAACCAGCTGATTTTTACCGGAGAAAAGAGCCGGAGCATCTCATATTGCTATGTGCTTGATGCCCTTCCCGAGCGTATCACCATAGAGGAAATTAAAAAGGATATATGTTTTGCCGTGGAAGAGGTGCCGGGTTCCCCGGAAGAGGTGCTTATCAGGCAGAAAGATGTTGATTTTTTGGATTACAATACGATACAGTTTCCTCTTACGCTGAGAAACTATCAGCCGGGCGACCGTTTCCACCCCCTGGGGCTCCGGGGAAGCAAAAAGCTGAAAGACTTTTTTATTGATAATAAAATTCCCCGGAGGGAGAGACATACGTTTCCGGTCCTGCTATCCCGGCAGGAGATTGTCTGGGTTGGGGGGTTACGGATTGATGACCGGTTTCGGGTAGGGGCAGACACCCGGAAGGTGCTGAAAGTCTGGGTTGCGTGATATATAAAACAAAAGTTTTTTATAAGGGATACCGGTAAGTTTTAACAGAATTTTTCAGGTATTGTTTGTTGCCATTTATATTGAGAGTGTTTACTTCTTGTGCTATAAAGAAAAATCGCGTAAAAGTAATGAACGTCCTTATTTCGCTAAAACTATGAGTAAGGTTAAACTGAAAACTTCAAGCAGAGCAGTATAGAGAGTTTATAACACTATGAATCCATTTTATAGAAATATGGCACTATGGCTGGTGATAGCGTTTGTGATGGTGCTTCTGTTCAATCTTTTTAACCAGCCTAAAGCGGTGCGTCAGAAGATTCTGTTCAGCGAATTTCGCACGGCTGTTGAGCGCGGCGATATGCGGGAAGTAACTATCCAGGGGAACAATATCTATGGCAAGTTTAATGACGGCAAGGAATTTAAAACCTATTCCCTGAACGATCCGGATCTGGTTAAAGACCTGATGGCGAAAGGAGTAACCATTGATGTCCGGCCGGATGAGCAGTCATCATGGTGGATGCAGCTGATTATTTCCTGGCTCCCCATGCTTCTGCTCATAGGGGTGTGGATATTTTTTATGCGGCAGGTGCAGATCGGAGGCGGCAAAGCCATGTCTTTCGGAAAAAGCCGGGCGCGGCTTTTGACCGAGCAGCAGCAGAAAGTGACCTTTGCCGATGTGGCCGGTATTGATGAGGCAAAAGAGGAACTCGAGGAAATTATTGATTTCCTCAAGGACCCCAAAAAGTTCACCAGCCTGGGCGGACGGATACCAAAAGGCGCACTTGTGGTAGGCGCTCCCGGTACGGGGAAAACGCTTTTGGCCCGGGCCATTGCCGGTGAGGCCGGGGTGCCGTTCTTCAGCATCAGCGGCTCTGATTTTGTGGAGATGTTTGTCGGGGTCGGGGCTGCCCGGGTGCGCGACCTGTTTATTCAGGGTAAAAAACATGCCCCCTGCATTATTTTTATTGATGAGATTGATGCGGTCGGCAGGCACCGGGGTGCCGGCCTTGGCGGGGGCCATGATGAGCGGGAGCAGACCCTGAACCAACTGCTGGTTGAGATGGATGGTTTTGAATCAAACGAGGGAGTGATACTTATCGCCGCCACAAACCGGCCTGATGTCTTAGACCCGGCACTGCTCCGTCCCGGCCGTTTTGACCGGAGAATTGTCGTGCCGATACCGGATATCAGAGGCAGGGAAGGCATCCTGCGGGTGCATACCAGAAAAACGCCGCTGGCAGAGGATGTGGATTTAAATATTATTTCGCGGGGAACGCCCGGCTTCTGCGGTGCCGACCTGGCCAATCTGGTCAATGAGGCAGCACTGCTTGCTGCCCGGATCGGCAAAACAAGCGTGGCCATGGCTGACTTTGAACAGGCCAAAGACAAGGTGCTGATGGGGAGTGAGCGCAAAAGCATGATTATCAGCCAGGATGAGAAAAAAATTACCGCCTTCCACGAAGCCGGCCATACCCTTATTGCGCGGCTGATTCCCGGCACCGATCCGATACACAAGGTTACCATTATTCCCCGGGGCATGTCGCTGGGGCTCACGCAGCAGCTTCCTATTGATGAACGGCATACCTATTCGAGGAACTATCTTACCAATAATATTGCCATTCTGCTGGGAGGCCGGGTGGCGGAGGAACTTGTTTTTCATGAGATGACAACCGGCGCGGGCAATGATCTGGAGAAGGCAACCGATATGGCGCGCAGGATGGTCTGCAACTGGGGGATGAGCGAAAACCTGGGGCCGCTCACCTTTGGAAAAAAAGAGGAGTTGATATTCCTCGGGCGGGAAATAGCCCAGCACCGTGATTACAGCGAAGACACGGCCGTCAGGATAGATAAGGAAGTTACCCGCATTGTAACTGAAAACTATGAGCGGGTGAAAAAGCTTATCAGCGACAACAGCGACAAGCTGAATCGCCTGGCAGAAGCGCTGTTGGAGCGTGAGTCCCTGGACACCGAGGATATTGAAAAAATATTAAATGGCGAGCTGCTGGCGCCTTTGAATAAAACAGCAGACGTTTAGTACCGTTTAAGAAGTTTCCCTCCCTTCTGTTTATATCAAGCGTACAGCAGCCTCCGGCGGAAATCCCCTGCATACCGGGGAGGAAGCAAGGCACGAGCTTTCTCCTGACGGGAAGGCAGCAGGGTGAAGGTATTTTGTTTCAGAGGATAAAGATTTTTTAAAAAAGCGTGAGTTATTTCAGCCCACCTCCGATAATCTGTCGCAGGACCATATTTGATTTTTCAGAACGCCCATTTATCATGGGCATTGTTAATGTAACCCCCGATTCTTTTTCTGATGGAGGCATGTATGGAACCCCTGAGGAGGCGATTGACCACGGAGTGCGCCTTGCAGAGGAGGGGGCTGATATCCTGGATGTGGGGGGTGAATCGACGAGACCGGGAGCTGCTGCAGTTTCTGCTGCAGAAGAGCTTAAGAGAATTCTGCCGGTAATAGAGGGCCTGGCTGCCAGAGTCAGCGTGCCCATTTCCGTTGACACCACGAAAGCAGCGGTTGCGGAGAAGGCGATTGAGGCAGGAGCTGAAATAGTAAATGATGTGAGTGCGCTGCGCTTTGATCC
>CAIYCZ010000116.1 GCA_903924805.1 uncultured delta proteobacterium
AAATTAAAAGAGAGGCATCTGATTTCTCAGAAGCCTCTCTTTGTTTATGCTGCTATTAAGCAGGGGTTATTTATTTTCAGCGGGAGCAGGTTCACCCTCTTTGGTCTCTTCTGCCTTCTCCTCCTTCTCTGTCTTTTTGTGTTCCTTTTTGTGGTGCTTTTTGTGTTTCATGGTCTTCTCTACCGTGGCCTCTTTATTCTCCGCCGGAACCGGCTCCGGGGTTAATATAACATCTTCTATCAGCCCTTGCGGCACTTCATGCCGGCTGTCAAAGGCCCGCCACATTCAGACCGCAAAACCCCTGCCCATATCTTGCGGAGACATTGCTGTTGACACACAATTCCCCTCAGCCTATACTGACCCCATCTCAAAGATACTTTTTATCAATAAAATAAAAGAGGGAAAAACCTGATGACGCAAAAAAAAGGGCTTATCGCATATGACACACGGTATGGATCAACCGCTGAAGTGGCATACTGGCTGCGTGCACTCATAGGTGAAGACCAGGCTGTGGAGGTAAAAAAATTAGAACAGATACTTACGGTCAAGCCGTATGATTATGTTATTATCGGGAGCTACACCAGGTGGGAAAAATCTTTTAAGCCAACCTATGCTTTTATTAGTAAATTTTATAACGACCTTGCGCAAAAGCAGGTAGCCTACTTTATCACCTCCGGTGAATGTGATGAAACCACGGTCATGAAAATGCCGGGCAAACCGCCCCACCTGTCATGCGGCAGGAATTATCTGTTTGATCAGCTGGAAAATTTTCCCGCAATTAAACCGGTGACCACGGGAGGTTTTGGCGGCAGGCAGACAACGCCGCTGCTGAACAGAAAAGATTCTTTTTTGATATGGCTTTTAGGAAAAACTATGCCGAAGGATAAAATCGGCTGGGATGGCCGGGATGTCTGGGAATCTCTCATCCCGGAGCGCGTGGAGGCATTTGCGAATGAGATTCGTCAAAAAATAGTATCATTGCCGCCGCGCAATGACGCTGCAGCTTATCGAACCTACTGGACCTCGCTCCAGCCGGCAAACCTTGCAGACCCGGCAAAAGCAAAAAATACTGTCAAGCCCTATACCCTGAAACAGGACACTTCGAGAGTGCTTCTGTCCCGGTTTCGGATCAGGGGCACACTTGATGATGCAGTTTCACATATTCATGACTGGTCCCGGCAGACGGGTGCAACGCTGAACGTGAAGAAAAGGGACTACTATATTCTGTATTACCAGGCGGTAAAAAATTATAACGGCAAAAACAGGGTTATCCATATAGTTGCTGCTCTGTTTCCTGAAGACCCTGGCAATGTTCAAATTGCCCTGCGCAATTATGACAGACCGGATCACAGAAAAGGTGTGTCCGAAGATATGACAAAAGCTGAAGAATTCCTCTGCGCAAACGGCAGAGGATTAAAATAACACCATATAGCCGTTCTTTCTTCCTGGGGGAGGAAACGGAGTCAAAGCCTGATTATTGATTTTGACAGAAAATAAATCCGTCCCCTTTTATATTTATACTTTTATAGTGTAAACCCCGTTACGGATGATTTAAGAGCATTTAACAGGAGATAGTGCTATGGCCAAGAACAGAATACTGGTTATTGACGATGAAACGGCCAATGTAGATCTACTCAAGACGCTCATCTCTGCTCATGGCCATGAGGTACTGGTTGCCTATGATGGTTTAGAAGGTCTCAGGATCGCACGGAACGACCAGCCGGATTTGATTGTTTTAGATTTGATGATTCCCAAGCTGGATGGGTATAAGGTCTGCCGCATGCTTAAGTTTGATAAAAAATACAGCATGATCCCCATAATTATCTGCTCTGCCAAAGACCAGGATGAGGATAAAAGGCGGGGCAGAGAAGTGGGGGCAGATGCTTATATAACCAAGCCGTTTGATCCTTCGGTATTAGTGGATACTATTACGGGATTAATTCAAAATAAATAAATTTTTTTGAGAACACAGAGCATTCTCTGTGAACTCTGTGGTTTATTTTATCAATCGTAGGTCTTTATAATTTTATATGCAGTGTTTCTCTGGGCTGGAATTTTATCTGCACTGCGGATGAGGCTGACCATCTCTTCTTCGCTGAGGCGATATGAAGCCCCTGCGGCCCGCACCACATTCTCTTCAAGCATAATGCTGCCGAGGTCATTAGCTCCAAAAAACAGCGTGATCTGTCCGATGTCCGGCCCCTGGGTAACCCAGGAGCCATGAATGTTTTCAATGTTATCAAGATAGATGCGTGAGATGGCAAGAGTCCTGAGATAGTCAAGCGATGACACTTCAGCGCCTCCCAGGTCCGTATGTGCTGTCTTAAAACTCCAGGGGATAAATGCCCTGAAGCCGCCTGTTGTGTCCTGAAGCGCGCGGATTTTGCTTAAATGTTCTATGCGCTCCTCACGGGTTTCCACACTGCCTATCATCATGGTAGCGGTGGTTTTAAGCCCTGTCTGATGGGCAGCCTTCATGACCCCCAGCCACTCTTCGGAACTGATTTTGTGGGGACTTATTATGCTTCGCACCCGGTCAGAAAGTATTTCCGCGCCGCCCCCCCGGCAGGGAATCAAGGCCGGCATCACGAAGCTGCCGTAATACGTCTGCAATTGAAAGATGGGAGACGTTTGCCAGATGGACAATTTCCGGAGGAGAAAATGAATGAATAGAGACGGCACAGCGCTGCTTTATTTTTTGCAGCACCTCCTGATAATAGCCCAGGGTAAGTGCCGGGTGCAGCCCGCCCTGGAGCATTATCTGGGTTGCTCCAAGGGAAACGGCTTCAGATACTTTTTCAAGAATTTCATCCGCGGTTAAAAGATAGGCATCGGGGCTTTCCGCATCCCGGTAGAACGCGCAGAACCGGCATCTGCTGGTGCAGATATTGGTGTAGTTTATATTCCGGTCAATAATAAACGTTACGACATCCTGTGGGTGAAAGAGGCAGGCGCGCTGCCGGGCAAGGTTCCCCAGGGTCAGGAGGTCGGCCTCGTTGAAAAGCCTCAGGGCATCATCATCTGTTATCCTGACGCCGTTCCCCACTTTCTTATAAAGAGCCGCCAGCTGACTCACGCTATCTCCACAAACTTCAGTTCCGGAACAATATCAAGTGCGCCTACGGCCTTCGCCCGCTTCAGAAATTCACGGCAGCCCCGCTGGTAGTCTTCTCCAAATTCAAATTTAAGCCCTGCAAAATATCTCTTTAAAAACCGTGCGGGAAAGGGGCTCCATTGCGCCACATCCCGCGCTATGCTGTCAAGCTGCTTCTGGCTCTGCTCCATTGAGCTGATAAACGCCTTATACACTTTTATCACCAGTTCACGGTGCTGCTGTGCATATGTTCTTCTCACTCCCCAGACTGCATAGACCATCTTTTCTCCGGTAAGTGTCTTCCATTCTTCGCCGAGGTCATACATATAAAATTTTTTCGGCTTGACCAATACCCGCAGGGCATCATCTCCAATGAGCAGGGCTGCCTCTGCTTCTATAAACATCTGGGCAAGGTCCGGAGGGCTCTCAAAATACGCGGGGGTCACACCATATTTTTCCGCAAGGATAATTTTAGTGAGAACCTGTGACGTGGCTGAAGTTCTGGCAAGGGCAACCGGTTTACCGTCAAGCTGCTCTGCGGGGATCTTGCTCACCAGAAGGATGCTCAGGACTTTTCCGTCCGAGCTGACGGTAAGCCGGGGAAGCAGCAGCAGGTCATCTGCATGCCTGGCGTATTCGATAACCGGTATCGGGCTTATATCAAGCTCTCCGCGCAGCAGGCGGTTGGAAAGCTCGGTTGGCGTATGCTTGCAGAGCTCAATATCAGGCAGTACACCGTTTTTCAAAAGTCCGTAGTACAGCGGCAGGCAGTTGAGAAACTGAATGTGTCCAACACGGGGAAGCATAGCTCACCTATGATTTCTGAAATCCGAATGCAGAATGCGGAATGCTTGGGACTGAGCCGGACTTTCTATCTTCTGTTCTTTGCTTGCTACGAGTCACGGGGCACGTGCCCCGAGTCACAATCTCTGTGTTTTCTGTTTTCAGTTATATACCCTAATCACCTTATACAGCGTGTCTCTCTCCACCGGGATGTTCCCTGATTCTTTAATCATCCCAATAAGCGCGGTTTTGGGAATAGCCGTATCTGTGTCTGCCCCGGCTGCATGGGTGATTTTTTCCTCGGTCACCGTGCCATCCAGGTCATCAACGCCAAACAAAAGGGAAAGCTGAGCAATCTTCAGCCCCACCATAATCCAGAATGCCTTGATATGACTGAAGTTATCAAGCATCAGGCGTGACACGGCGTACATTTTCAGTTCCTTATACGCCTGCGGCTTCCGCAATGCATCCATCTGCGTATTGCGCGGATGGAACGGCAGGGGAATAAAAGACTGAAATCCTCCGGTCTCATCCTGAAGGGCTCTGAGCATGAGGAGGTGGTCAATTACCTCCGCATCTGTTTCAATGTGACCGTAGAGCATGGTGGCGTTTGAGCTGAGCCCTGTCCGGTGAGCGCAGCGCATTACCGCAAGCCATTCATCCGCCGAGGCCTTCTTGGGACAGAGATCTTCCCGGATGCGTGTGCTGAAAACTTCTGCACCTCCTCCGGGGAGAGAGCCGAGCCCTGCCTCCTTCAGGCACGCCAGCACCTCTTCAACACTGAAACCGGAAATATCTGAAAAGTATTTTATCTCCACTGCGGTAAATGCCTGAATATGAATATCCGGAAACTCATCCTTAAGTGTTTGAATGACATGCACATAGTAGCTGAAGGGAAGGTCCGGATGCAGTCCGCTCACGATGTGCAGCTCTGTTATGCCTGAAGGGATAGCCATGCGGGCCTTTTCCAGAACCTCTTCTACGGTCATCGTGTATGCACGGGTATCCTCGCGGTTGCAGCTGAAGGCACAGAATTTACATCGCGATACGCAAATATTGGTAAGGTTTATGTGGCAGTTGACGTTAAAAAACACCCGGTCGCCGGTTGTGCGCTGTTTTACAACATGGGCAGCCTCGCCCATGGCAAGAAGGTCTCTTGAGCGCATGAGCGCAAGCCCGTCATCCCGGGAAAGCCGTTCCCCCTGTATGACCTTTTGTGTAATGTCTCTCAGATCAATAGATGCCATTCTTGTTACCACTGCATGTG
>CAIYCZ010000117.1 GCA_903924805.1 uncultured delta proteobacterium
CCGCTGAAGCTGATTTCCCCGTAGTTATAAAGCCGAGGATCGGTTCAGGCTCCCGTGGAATACGGTATGTAAAATATCGCGAAGAGCTGCTAAGTGTATACAAAGAGGTGCACGAAAACTTTAGCTTCCCACTGATACAGGAATATATACCCCCTGGCGGAGGCGCCTTCTGCTTGTCAGCATTGTTCAGCACAGACTCGAAGCTCAAGGCGGTTTTTATCCATAAGCGTCTACGCGAATATCCTATAACAGGTGGACCAAGCACACTGCGGGAAAGCGTATATCACGATGAGATCAAGACGCTGGGTACAAAGATACTTAATTTATTGGGTTGGATAGGGGTTGCCTCAGTTGAGTTTAAAATAGACCCCCGTGATAATATTCCGAAACTCATGGAGATTAATCCACGCTTCTGGGGGTCACTTGCTCTTTCCATCTATGCCGGTGTTGACTTTCCCTATCTTATCTGTAGGCTGATAGCAGGTGAAGATTTTGAGCCGGTACAGGAGTATAAGATTGGGAAAAAGGCCAGATGGCTACTTCCAGGAGATATGATGCATTTTTTTGCAATGCTTAGGCGTGGAAGTATACCAGAAGGTTTTTTTAATTTTTTTGACCGTAATACAACATATGATTATTTTTCCCTGGATGATCCGCTTCCCGTGTTAGGTCAAATCCTATCTCTTAGTACGCTTTTCTATGAAAATGATGTGAAGAGGCTTCTGCAGAAGCGATGAATGCACCCATAAACATGGTTACTATAGACGTTGAGGACTGGTATCACATCTGTGGTATCGAGGGCATCATTCCACACACTGCCTGGGACCATTGTGAAAGCAGGGTAAAAAAAAACATTGAAAAAATACTTTATGCCCTTCAAGTCAGAAACATGCGGGCAACATTTTTTGTACTGGGTTATATTTCAGAGCGCCACCCTGATCTGGTGCAAATGATTGACCGGGAGGGGCATGAAATCGCCAGCCATGGATACAACCATCTACATACATACAGCCAATCGCCTGAAGAATTCAAAGCAGACCTGCGTAAATCAAAAGATGTTATTGAATCCATAACCGGCAGGCAAGTGGCGGGTTATCGTGCACCTGAATGGTCGCTTGGGAAAAGGATATCAGCTGACTACAAAGCGCTTTCTGTTCAGGCTTTGGGAACTCTCCCAGAGATTGGTTTTAAATACGATTCAAGCATTGCGCCGCTGAGAATAATAGGTGCTCATAAGGCACCGGTTACGCCATATGTAATTCGTACCCCACACGGGGATCTCATAGAACTGCCCCCGCTTGTCATGAAAACATTTATGGGTAATATTCCCATCGGTGGAGGCTGGGGGTTACGCATAATAAGTTCAAAAGATATCGGCAATACCATACAGCGCTTCAACAAAGCCAATAAGCCCGTGGTAATTCATCTCCATCCATGGGAGGTTGACGATGAGTTGCCGCGCTTGAAGCTGCCGTTGGCTAAGCGATTTGTTTGCTATGCTGCTGTTCAAAATACCTGGCCGAAATTTCTGAGGCTTCTTAATGATTTTCATTTTGCTAGTATTGAAGAAGCGCTTTCAACACTTGATTACAATAGTCTCC
>CAIYCZ010000118.1 GCA_903924805.1 uncultured delta proteobacterium
CAGACATTGATACAGGCTCCGCAGACCTTGCAGTAATCTTCATTTATAACCGGCTTTCCATTTTCAAAACTGATAATCCGGTCAAGACAAACGTGGACACACTTTTTACACTGGCTGCATTCTTTGTCTGTTACTTTCGGCTTGGCCACGCCGTGAAGACCCACATCTTTAGACTCTGCTCCCGTGCAGATATTTGCGCAGCCGGAAATTGAAACCGTAAAAACACTGTGCGGCATGAGCACTTCACAGGCCTTGTCAGCAAGAATTTCCGTGATCTTTAACTCCTCCAGCTTCTGCTTGATCTTTGGCCCGAGTGCCCTGACATTTATCAGGTCACGGTCACAGCCGAAGAAACGCGAATGGCAGAGCTCTATTTTATACAGAGCCGGGTCTTTATTAAGGGATATCTCAGGATCTAAATCCGTATCAGACTGCCCGGAGTCACGCGCCTGCTGGATTTTTGCAATCTTTGCTTCACCAAACCATTCAAAGTAATCATCGCGTGTCTGCATCATATCCTCCGCAGTCACCGCATCCCGCTTGTTTTTTCGCGCATGCCGTTCCGCCCAGAGAATAATCATATTCTTTATGATGTCGTGTACCGGAATTGCATCAACGACCTGCCGTGCATCTTCTTCCCACTTCATACTAAAAGCTCCTTCCCTTAGATATTACCATTGTTGTCTGTAGCAACTACGACTGTTTCCTCTCACATTTATAGGGTTCAAGGATTCCAGGGTTCATGGGTTCGAGTGAAATATTTTCTCCTGCCATTTACCAGTACTTTACTGGAACCCTTGAATCCAAGACCCCTCGGACCCTTTTTATCCTTTGCCACTTGGCCCCTTACTTCAAAGTTTTTTTTCATACCTTTTCAGCAGTAACGAATTGCCGACCACGGTAATGGATGAGAACCACATGGCGACACATGCCCACTCAGGCCGAAGAGTCAGGCCATTGACCGGATACAGGATACCTGCTGCTACCGGAATCATCAGGACATTATAGAAAAATGCCCAGAAAAAATTCTCTTTTATGGTGCGCAGTGTTTTCTTTCCCAGACGGATAGCCCGCTCAACATCCAGGAGGCTGTTCTTCACCAGAATGACCTCTCCGGTTTCTTTTGCCACATCGGTGCCTGATCCGATTGCAATGCCGACATCAGCCTGTGCCAGTGCCGGTGCGTCATTAATACCATCCCCAACCATCCCCACTTTGAAACCCTTGTGCTGCCATTTCTTAACAATAGTAATTTTATCTTCAGGCAACACCTCTGCCTCAACCTCATCAATGCCCACCTCGCGGGCAACAGCCTGGGCAACTTTTTTATTATCACCTGAGATAAGAGCTGTTTTTATCCCCAGGTTATGAAGCTTTTGAATGGCTTCCCGGGAATCTCCTTTCACCACATCAGAGACTGCCAGAATTCCAATCACCGTATCGTTGAGGGAAACATATATGGTTGTTTTGCCATCGTCTGAGAGCCGTTGTCCTGTGTGCACCACCGCGTCTGGAAGCTGTAGATTTCCAGTTATAAACCTGCTGCTTCCGACCTTCAGAAGCTGGCCATTAAAAAAACACCGGGTACCATGACCGCTGATTTCCTGTGCGTCCGCTACGGCATGTACGGGTATCCCCTGTTTCCGGGCTTTTGTCACAACCGCCTGTGCCAGGGGGTGTGAGGAGTTTGCCTCTGCACTGGCAGTTATTTGCAGAACCTGATCCTCTGTATATTCTCCAAACGGGTAAATCCCTGCTACCTCGGGCTTGCCTATGGTTAGGGTTCCCGTCTTGTCAAACAGAATGACATCTAATTTGGAAATACGTTCCAGGACTGAAGCCCTTTTGAACAGAATACCGCGGTTGAGCCCCACACCGCTTCCTACCATTATCGCCGTTGGCGTTGCCAGGCCCAGCGCACAGGGACAGGCAATGACGAACACGGCAATCATCAGTTGAAACGAAAACAGAAACCTGGTGGAACCGGCAGGAGGCATTATGTCAAGCACTGCGAACCACAGCGTAAAAGTCACAAGCCCTGCACACACCACCAGGGGAACGAAGTAATTTGAAACCGTATCTGCAATGCGCTGTATGGGAGCTTTATCTGCCTGAGCATCGCCAACCATTTTGACGATCTGGGCAAGCAGGGTATCCTTGCCGATTTTGGTTGTCCGCACCGTGATGACACCGTATGTATTGATGGTTGCTCCGGTGACCGGAGAGCCGGCAGTCTTTTCCACCGGAATCGATTCGCCGGTAATCATGGATTCATCGATTGAGGTGGCACCTTCAAGTATTTCGCCGTCCACCGGTACTTTTTCCCCCGGGCGCACCAGCACAAGATCTCCAACTTTTATCGAAGATGCTGACACCATGCGCTCTTTTCCATTCTCTATACGGCGTGCCCGGTCAGCCTGTAAGGAGAGAAGTTTTTTAAGGGCCTCGCCGGTCTTGCCCTTTGCCCGGGCCTCAAGCATTTTCCCCAGAAGAATAAAGGTGATGAGCATTGCCGAGCTGTCAAAAAAGGCATGGGCATGGGGGTTGATAAAAAAGAGCGATATAACACTGTAGAAGTACGCAGCCGAAATCCCCAGAGAGATAAGGACATCCATATTAGTGGAGCGGTTTTTAAGGGAATGGTAGGCCCCTTCATAAAACGTGATGCCGGAGACAAACTGCACCAGGGTGGCGAGGGAAAACATGACATAGTTGGTCCCGAGATGTCCGAACGGCATAACATACATAAACACAACTAACGGGACCGTCAGCGTCAGCGCAAAAAAGAAACGGAATTTTTCTTTCCGGGCAATTCCCGATCCTTTGTGCTCCTCCCCTTCCTCTATTGCCCGATAGCCGGCATCTGTAACAATATCTAAAATCCTCTTCCGGTCAACAAGCGCTTCATCAAATTCCACAAACCCCTTTTCAAGTGAAAAATTTACAGCCACGCTTTTTATGCCGGTAACATTACTCAATGCCTTTTCTATGGCCCGGGAACAATTAACACACGACATCCCTTCAATTCTAAAGGTAATTTTCCCATCTTCGTGTTCTCCCCGGAGAGAAGCTGCATAGCCGATATCTGCAACGGCTTTTACTATTGCATCGTCTGCAAGTGATGTCTCTTTTTCAACGGTCAACCGTTCCAGCGGGAAATTAACCGTAGCCTTGACGATTCCGGAAAAATTCTTCAACCCCTTTTCTATGGCACGTGCACAATTGGCACATGACATCCCACTGATAGAAAAGGTTGAGGATACTGTTTCAGGAGTGCTTTTTTCTTTTATAATTTCCGCTGGTATCTGTTCCTGCACCGGCTGTTCTACCGGTGGCTCAACGTGGTACCCCTCTTCAATAATGGCTGATTTCAATGTATCCAGGGAAGTTGCATTGTCATCATAGGTCACCCGCGCCTGGGACGCTTCGAGAGAAACGTCAGCCGAAAGCACTCCGGTTACATCAGTCAAGGCCATAGTTACCGCTTTGACGCAGTGCCCGCAGGTCATGCCAAAGACCGGTATAGTCTCTATCCGTTCCATGTTTTACTTTCAGTTTATAGTTTATAGTTTATAGTTTGTAGTCAACCAGAAACCAGAAACATGAAACCAGAAACAAGAAACTATAAACTTTTCCAATGCTTACTTTTCCGCCGCAGTGTAGCCAAACTCATTGATTGCCTGTATAATCCCTGAAACATCGGTCTGGGCAGGGTCACAGGAAAACGCTGCTTCTTTTTTCTCCAGACTCACCTGGATGTCAGAGACTCCTGCAAATTTTCCGATAATTTTTTTCACCCTGTTAACACAGTGCTCACAGGTCATGCCTTCCACATGTAAAGACTTCTGCATGCTGCTGCTCCTTTCTCTTTAGGGTATACCGGCCACCCGTTCATAAAGGTGCCACCCCATCCCCGGGCAGTTTACCGGTCTGCTCATCTAATAAAAACCACAGAGAACGCAGAAAGCCTCGGGAAGTTACCTTCCGTTATGCTGTGTCTCAACACATAGAGGGGCATCATAATGCAGAGAACACAGGGCGGCCCGCCGTGAACTCTGTGGTTTTATATTTATTATCTTGACCGTTGTTATGGTGATTTTCTGTTTCCGTACTTAAATACGGTCTGGATAAGCTCCTCGATGAGCTTTCCACCACCGTTGCGACGTATTGCCTCACTGACGCAGCTTTCCACATGCCGTTTCATTACAATCTTTGCAACCCCGTCCAGTGCCTTCTGTGCGGCGGTTATCTGATTTATAATATCAATGCAGTATTTCCCCTCTTCAACCATTCGCATGATTCCACGAATCTGTCCCTCAATCCGTTTCAATCTGGACAAAGATCCTTTTTGCACCATCTCGTTAATCATTGTATCTCCCCTTATTACACCTGGTATTTTCAAAACTTAAACACAGAGCACACTGAGAAAATATTATATTGCAAGAAGTTGACAAAAATTCTTTTGCCTCCCCTCTGTGTCCTCTCCACTCTTAATCTCTTTATCTTTTAAAATCCACCCAGACCCTCCTTTAGAAAAGGAGGGGTA
>CAIYCZ010000119.1 GCA_903924805.1 uncultured delta proteobacterium
AGCTGCGGGACATGTTCGGATACGTGTCCTTTATTATTTGAGCAGAACCCAGAAGACACCTTCAGCCAGATTATCGAGAAATTCCGGCTCAATGGCAACATTGCAGAAGGTTCGCCCCCGGCAGAACTGGGAGGTTGTGCCCGTGAAGCTGCGGATCTCTGCCCGGTGCAGATCATCAGGATTGAAAAATAATCGCAGCTGGTGGGCAAATGGTCGGCTGCTGGTGCCCGGATTGAGGACAATTCAGTAACACTTGGAAAAGACTAAAAATCAGGTTTTGTTATGTTTTCCTTTTCATTGCGATGATAATAAGCAGAATAGCAAGCATGCCACAAATCACCAATGGCTCGGGACCTGGCGTATAGGTCTGTTTTCGTGTCGGTGTGACAGAGGTCACCGGGGTATTCAGATTCCGGACACTATCTGTGGGTGTTTCTGTGGGTGCAGGAGTTGTAGGTTCAGGGGTTGGAGTAGGGACATATATCTGATATTTTTTTTCCATGCCAGTACCAGATACAGGTTGACCATTGGCGTTCCATTCCTGAACCCGGATGATAGTCTTATCCTGTGATTGATTCACATCTGGTGCAACACCCTGCAGTCTGACATTGAGCTCAATTTGTTTACCTGCATAACTGAGGGTCCAGCCATCTATCCTGACCCGCGATCCTTTATTCTCAACTAATGGAGATGTAAGAGGAGGGTGGTCTTCATCAATATCAGTTATCGTGACAACCCAATGAGCGTTGAGGAGGTCTGTATACATATCCAATGTATTTTTACTTTGAAACGTCAGTCCAGTCAGCCAGGCATCAAAATGAACGGTATACGTCACAGTCACGGGTGTTTGAGGTGAAATTGACCCTTGACCCGGGGTTATTGACATATTTTGGACAGTCCAACCTGCAACTCCCTGCATCAAAGCAAGCAATACTAATACGACAAGAAAAAAACGGAATAACTCTCCAGACGAACTCATTAAAATTGTAACATGTACGGAGAAGCAATAAATATAACGATTTTTAAAATTTTTTATTGTTGATTACAGCCAATAAATGTTTTTATTATCTATTGAGCAAGCGGTCAGGTTGTAGTACCCAACTTGCACACGTTATGGTAAAACATAAGATCCATCAGAAAGCGAGTTTTCGGAACGGCAGCCATCAACTCTCTTCAGTATATATGCGCAAGATGAGGAAATACCCAACCGCGGTAATGCCAAGAGCAACCAGAATCGAGAGAACCGCATAGGTAAAATCATGATACTGAGCAACAATCTTATAGGCGCCAAATAAGGTGATAATTATCGTCAGGAATAGCAGCAAGAGAACACCGAATGTCATTAACGTTTTCTCTTTCTTATCCATATTCCTCAACCAATCTTTAAAATTCACGATCTTTATATTTTTCCATCATGAATCCCTGTTAACATTTTTCAATCTGTAAAAAGGCGATTTTAACACGATTTTTCGGAAAGGTAACCTTTGGGTACCAGAAATCTCTCCCAGATGTGGTGCGCGATGGTGCGGTGCTTTGTCAAACCCGTTACGGATGGCAGCAGGAATGGCACACGGCTGGTGGTGGTGCGAGGGGTGCGGGATAAAGAATACAGCAGATGATACAAGCCGGCATTCTCGTACAAGAGTACTGACTCCACCGGCATATCGACGCCGAGCACAGCAACCGCTTCCCCGTCATCGCCATGGCATTCTCCTGGAAGGTGCGGGACCTGGATCAGGCGGCGCAAACTTGCCAGTAAAACCCATATCTATACAACGTTGCACGCCGCACGCTTGGTACCATGACGACGGATGCCTACCGCACGCTCCCCGGAATTACCCCCACCGAAAAACTTGCCCCCCTTGGGTTTGCGCCCGGAAAGAAGGTCGATATCCGCGAGCTTGCCGCGGCTGCCGGCACGTATGGCATCGCGTTGTACCTGTTCTTTGACGAGCAGCTCGCCCGCTCCACAGTCCTTGAGCTGGTCATCCACAAGTTCCGCGACGTGCCCGAGTTTGAGCGTCCCTATGTCCGCATCGAGGACTTTCTCAGGTTTGTCCATGAAAACGATCCCGCGTTCCAGGGGGTCATGCAGGCACATCCGATCATGATTGAGATTTTACATGTTGCCGAGATTGCCGCCAACCCTAACATCCCCACGCTGGTGTACATCACTGCCCTTATGCCATACCTTGACGAATTGCAGGTGTAGCCGAAGTGCCCTGTCGGTGAAGTAATACTATTCCGGTATTTCTGAAGTGTGCAAAACACTTTGATTAGGATTGTATGAATTACTGCACATGGGAACGTGGTTCTGCAGGTCACCAGACAAACCCTTAGAAAACTGGAGAATGCTTTCAGAACATTCCATTAACCAGTTACGTTCTTTAGGAATTTGTGTAGAAAAAGGATGGCCTTTCTGGGATCATGGTAAACGCCCGCTGAAAAGATAGATGTTTTGAATTATGGCAAGTGATCGGGTGGTGGTGCGTGGAGTATGGGCAGATTATGAACACCTAATCATAAAAAGGAAGTATTATTGACCGGCTTCTTTAGCAAAGACAATAGGAAATGGAATCGCTATCAAATCTCCAATAATATATGTCATGAATATTACTGCAAGCATGACTGCATATCCCGGGAATTGTTGTGAGATGACAAGCGGTACAATCACAGCAATAAACCAAATCAGTTTATAAAAGAGCTGAAGGTTGATGCCACTAAAAAAAGTATAAGTGCCAATAAGCTTAGTCCTACCCAGGATGAGATAAATTCTCATAAGGTTGATAAAATTGATTGTAAGGATATAGGTAAAAAACCTATAATAGTATCAAAAGACGGACATATATTAGACGGACA
>CAIYCZ010000120.1 GCA_903924805.1 uncultured delta proteobacterium
GGTGAGAAATGTGCCTCTTTTCCACACCGGTTTTTGCGATGAGCTCGTGAATAATGTTATTTAAACCGCCGATTACTGCCTCCTGAAGCTTTTTCAGCCCGTCCGGCCGTTGCGCATGAACAATGCGGCTTATGACATCGTCTCCAAAGCGTATCTGGGGATTATATGCGGATGCCTCTGCACGTACCTCCCGACGGTTAAGGTCCACCAGCTGGCCCCAGAGCGACGTTGTCCCGATATCAAGGACGATAGAATAGTGCTTATCTGCCGTGTTGCCGGCGTCAACACTGATCAGCTTCGGCCGCCGCGACCAGCGCAGCTGATGCTCACCAAGCGGGGACTCCATCCTGGTTTGTACCATGGTTACGGTAACTTCCCAGTGTGCTTCCCGTAAAAAGTGCGGAAGTTTTTTCAACAGAAGGAAATCAATCGAGATGTTTTCGATGTTGTGCTGTTTCTTGAGCGCACGAAGCAGCCGGGAGAGGTCGCTCACATTGTCCGTGAGCGTTGGCGGATCAAGGGTGACGGTGAACTTTTTAAGCGCCGGGCTGTACCCTGCGCCGCTGACCAGCCGTTCCAGTTCCTCCGTGGCTGCCTGGCGCTGGGTAGGCTTACAGATTTCAGTTCGGCCGGCAGGTACTGCTTCAATCTGCGACTCCGGGGGTACAACTATGGTACTATCACTCAATACATAGGACTGGCATGCCTGGCGATACCCTTTGGCAAAGTCCTCAGGAGAAATTTTCGCACAGTCCCTGCACTCCACCTCGCCTGATTTTACCAGGACCCGGCATTTTCCACACGCACCTACTCCACCGCAGGAAGCGTTGAGATAGATTCCTGCCTCCATTGCCAGGCTGAGGAGGTTTGCACCCTTTCGCTCTTCGATAATTTTGTCTGCGGGCAAAAAACGTACGGTAACTTTTTCCATGAAATTAGAATACAAAAATCAGGGGCCGGAATCCAGCATAAAATATATAAATATATCCTGAATTCTGACCCCTCTCATTCCCGCTCATGAATCAGCCATCAAATCTCTGAATAAAACTGGTTTATGCTGATAGCTGAGGGCTGGCCGCTAAAGGAGCGTTCTTTAAAACAGCCCGCTCACCTTTCCTGTTTTCACATCCACATCCACCCGCCTGAACGCAGGATTTGAGCTGGTACCCGGCATCAGGCTGATGGTGCCTGCACACGGGCACAGAAACTTTGCGCCGGAATAGATCAGCACATCGCGGATCGGCAGAATCCATCCCTTGGGGACGCCCTTCACCGTGGGGTCGTGGGTAAGGCTGAGATGGGTTTTAACCATCATGGTTGCGTACTCATCAAACTGCGGGTCTTTTTCAAACTGTTTTGCCTTGACCTCGGCATCGGGTGACCAGGATACCCCGTCAGCGCCATAAACTTCTTTCGCGATAAGCGCTACCCGGTCACGCAGTTTCATTTCCAGAGGATAGAGGAACTTAAAATCATTCTTATCATTGCAGGCATCTATGACCGCATTGGCAAGATCAACTGCACCTTCACCGCCCTGTGCCCAGTGGGTGGACTTGGCGCAGCGTGCGCCCGCTGCTTCTGCCGCCTTCTTCACCATTTCAATCTCTTCCCTGGTATCAGTATGGAAGGTGTTGATGCATACCACCGGGTTTATACCGGCTTTGCGAATGGTACTGATGTGGTGAATCATGTTGGCCAGTCCCTTTTCCAGCAGCACCAGGTTTTCCCTGGTGTATTCATCAGGAAGAGCAATGCCGGCGACTACCCTGGGGCCGCCGCCGTGCATCTTGAGTGCCCGAATAGTTGTGGTCAACACCGAAACGTGCGGTTTTAACCCGCTGAAGCGGCACTTCACGTTCCAGAACTTTTCAAAGCCGATGTCTGCTGCGAATCCGCTCTCGGTGACATGATAATCAAACATCTTAAGCCCTATCCGGTCGGCAATGATTGA